>NZ_JBJZOI010000010.1:0-209878 GCF_047200635.1 Saccharopolyspora antibiotica
GGGGGGGGGGGGGGGGGGGCCCCCCCCCCCCCCCCCGCTCGGGTACCGCGTCGTTCAGACGATCAGGCGAAGGCGTTCTGGACGACCTCGGCCTGCTCGACGTCGTGGACCGCCTTGAGGCCGGTGGCCGGGGCGGCCATCGGACGCCGCGACACGCGCCGCAGATCGCGCAGCCGCTCGGGGAACAGCTCCGGCAGCGCCAGGCCGAGGAACGGCCACGGACCCTGATTCGCCGGCTCCTCCTGCGCCCACCGGACGTCGGTGGCGTTGGGGTAGCGCTCCAGCAGCGCGCCCAGCTTGCGGTGCGGCAGCGGGTACAGCTGCTCCAGCCGCACCACGGCCGTGTCGGTGTGGCCCTGCTTCTCCTTCTCGGCGGCCAGCTCGTAGTAGAGCTTGCCGGAGCAGAGCACGATCCGGCGCACCGCCGACGGGTCGGGCCGTGACGGGTCGTCGATCACCGAGGTGAACTTGCCCTCGGTGAAGTCGGTGACCGAGCTGGTCGCGGCCTTCATCCGCAGCATCGACTTCGGCGTGAACACCACCAGCGGACGGTTGATGCCGTCCAGCGAGTGCCTGCGCAGCAGGTGGAAGTGGTTCGCCGGGGTCGACGGCAGCGCCACCGTCATCGAACCCTCCGCGCACAGCTGCAGCCAGCGCTCGATGCGCGCCGAGCTGTGGTCGGGCCCCTGGCCCTCGTGGCCGTGCGGCAGCAGCAGCACCACGTCGGAGCGCTGGCCCCACTTGGCCTCACCGGACGAGATGAACTCGTCGATGATCGACTGGGCGCCGTTGAAGAAGTCGCCGAACTGCGCCTCCCACGCCACCAGGGCGTCGGGGTAGGCGACCGAGTAGCCGTACTCGAAGCCCATCGCGGCGAACTCGGACAGCGCCGAGTCGTAGACGAGGAACTTCGCCTGGTCCGCACCGAGGTTCTGCAGCGGCGTGTACTCGGAACCGGTCTTGCGGTCGATGAGCACCGAGTGCCGCTGGCCGAAGGTGCCCCGGCGCGAGTCCTGGCCGGTCAGCCGCACCGGGCGGCCTTCCATCGCCAGGGAGCCGAAGGCGAGCAGCTCGCCGAAGCCCCAGTCGATCTCGCCCTCGCGGGCCATCTTCGCGCGCCGCTCCAGCACCGGCTTGACCCGCGAGTGCGGGGTGAAGCCGTCGGGCAGGTTGACGTGCGCGTCGGCGATGCGCTCCAGGGTGTCCTTGGAGATCGCGGTGATCAGCTTGGTCGGCACCACCTGCTCGGACTCCACCGAGGGGCTCGGCTCCGGCGGGTGCTTCTCCAGCTCGCGGACCTCGTTGAAGACGTGCTCCAGCTGACTGGCGTAGTCCTTGAGCGCCTTCTCGGCCTCCTCGACGGTGATGTCGCCGCGGCCGATGAGGGACTCGGTGTAGGTCTTGCGCACGCTGCGCATCTTGTCGATGGCGTCGTACATCGCCGGCTGCGTCATCGACGGGTCGTCGCCCTCGTTGTGACCGCGACGGCGGTAGCAGACCATGTCGATCACGACGTCCTTGCCGAACGCCTGGCGGTACTCCACCGCCAGCTTCGCCACCCAGACGCAGGCCTCGGGGTCGTCGCCGTTGACGTGGAAGACCGGCGAACCGATCATCTTCGCCACGTCCGTCGAGTACTTGCTCGACCGCGAGTGCTCCGGGGCGGTGGTGTAGCCGACCTGGTTGTTCACGATCACGTGCACGGTTCCGCCGGTGCGGTAGCCGCGCAGCAGCGACAGGTTCAGCGTCTCGGCGACCACGCCCTGACCGGCGAACGCGGCGTCGCCGTGCAGCAGCACCGGCAGCACCGTGAAGCCCTCCTGGCCCTTGTCCAGGATGTCCTGCTTGGCGCGGACGATGCCCTCCAGCACCGGGTCCACGGCCTCCAGGTGCGAGGGGTTCGAGGTCAGCGACACCTTCGTCTCGCCGTCGCCGAACATGCGGAAGTACTTGCCCTCCGCGCCCAGGTGGTACTTGACGTCACCGGAACCGTGCGCCTGGCCCGGGTCGAGGTTGCCCTCGAACTCGCGGAAGATCTGCGAGATGGGCTTGCCGACGATGTTGGCCAGCACGTTGAGGCGACCGCGGTGCGGCATGCCGATGACGACCTCGTCGAGGTCGGCGGCGGCCGAGGAGTCCAGCACCGCGTCCAGCAGCGGGACCACCGTCTCGGCGCCCTCCAGCGAGAACCGCTTCTGCCCGACGTACTTGGTCTGCAGGAAGGTCTCGAACGCCTCGGCGGCGTTGAGCTTCGAGAGGATGTACTTCTGCTCGGACTGCTCGGGCTTCTCGTGCGGCTTCTCCACCCGCTTCTGCAGCCAGTCGCGCTCGTCCGGCTCCAGGATGTGCATGTACTCGACGCCGACCGTGCGGCAGTACGAGTCGCGCAGCACCCCGAGCACGTCGCGCAGCGACATGCGCTCCTTGCCCGCGAAACCGCCGACCGGGAACTCCCGGTCCAGGTCCCACAGGGTGAGGCTGTGCGAGAGGACGTCGAGGTCGGCGTGCCTGCGCTGCCGGTAGTTCAGCGGGTCGATGTCGGCCATCAGGTGACCGCGGGTGCGGTAGGCGTCGATCAGCTCCAGGACCCGGGCGGTCTTGTCCACCGCGCCTTCCGGGATGTCCTGGGTCCAGCGGATCGGCTCGTACGGGATGCGCAGCGACGAGAAGATGTCGTCGAAGAACCCGTCCTCGCCCAGCAGCAGCTGGTGCACCTTGCGCAGGAAGTCACCGGACTCCGCGCCCTGGATGACCCGGTGGTCGTAGGTCGAGGTCAGCGTGACGATCTTGCTGATGCCCATCTCGACCAGGGCCCGCTCCGAGGCGCCCTGGAACTCGGCCGGGTAGTCCATCGCCCCGACGCCGATGATCGCGGACTGGCCCTTGGTCAGCCGCGGCACCGAGTGGTTCGTGCCCGAGGGGCCCGGGTTCGTCAGCGAGATCGTGGTGCCCGCGAAGTCGTCCGCGGTCAGCCCACCGGTGCGGGCCTTGCGGATCATGTCCTCGTAGGCCTGCCAGAACTGCTGGAAGGTCATCTCCTCGCAGCCCTTGATGGAGGCCACCACGAGGTTGCGCGAGCCGTCCTTGGCGGGCAGGTCGATCGCGAGACCGAGGTTCACGTGCTCCGGGGTGATCGCCGCGGGCTTGCCCTTGGCGTCCTCCCCGTAGTGCCGGTTCATGTTCGGGAAGTCCCGCACCGCCCGCACCAGCGCGTAGCCGATGAGGTGCGTGAACGAGACCTTGCCGCCCTTGTTCCGCTTGAGGTGATTGTTGATCACGATGCGGTTGTCGAACAGCAGCTTCGCCGGAACCGCGCGCACGCTCGTCGCGGTCGGCACCTCCAGCGACTGCTCCATGTTCTTGGCGATCGCCGCGGCGGCACCGCGCAGCGGCTTGGCCTCCTCGCCGTTCCCGGAGCTCTTCACGGGAGCGGCCTTCGCGGCCTGCTTCGGCGACGGCTTCGCCGCGGGCGCCGCCGGTGCCGCGGGCGCGGCGGCCGGGCGGGCCTGCCCGTTGCCCGCGCTGCGCGGGGCCGTCGCAGTCGTCGTTCCCGACACCGTCGTCGTGGTCGCGGTCGACCCGGCGGCTGCCGCGGTGGACGGGTTGTCAGCGGCTACCGAGACCGAGGTCGCCTGCCCCGGCTTGTAGTCGGCGAAGAACTCGTGCCACGCGGAGTCCACCGAAGCGGGATCCTGGAGGTACTGCTCGTACATCTCCTCGATCAACCACTCGTTGGGGCCGAACTGTGACGCAGGGCTGCTGCTGGACACGGCTGGCGTTCGCCTCGATCCATCTGCTCGTGATGTACACACACTCAAGCACCAGGCTAGCGGTCCGATTCGTGCGGTTGGCACACAGTGCGGACCTGCCGGGGAAGAGCTCGGTCACAGGATCGATCAGGAAAACCCCTCACCAGGCAATCCCGACCCCTCCGCGGGGGCGAGGTGGATCACCGGTCTCCCGTGCTGCGCGCCGACTCCTCACCGGGTACCCGGTCGCTCTCCGATCCCTCTGTCGCACCCGCGCACTACAACGTTTCGGTGACAACCGGTGTTCCCGCCTTGCGAGATGATGTCGTCCGATTCGCGGGAACCGGTCACGCGGCGTGCCCGAACCGCCCTGCTCGGTGATCCCCGGGGCGGGTTCCCGTCACCGCGAGGCCCCGCTCAGGAGGACGAGCGCACGACCTCGTGCGGCTCGCCCGGGACCTCCTCGCCGAGCGCCTGGTCACCGGCCCGCCACAACCGCGCGTAGTGCCCGTCCAGCGCGATCAGCTCCTCGTGCGCGCCCTCCTCCACCACGCGGCCCCCGTCGATGACCACGATCCGATCCGCCCGCGCCGCCGTGCCCAGCCGGTGCGCCACCACGAACGTCGTCCGCCGCGCCGCCGCCCGGTCGCTCGCCGAGACCACCAGCGACTCCGTCGCCGGATCCAGCGCCGCCGTCGCCTCGTCCAGCAGCAGCAGGTCCGGGCCCACCAGCTCCGCGCGGGCCAGCGCCACCAGCTGCCGCTGACCCGCCGACAGCTCCCGCCCCCGCTCACCGACCTGCTGGCGGAAGCCGCCGTGCAACATCGTGATCCCCGGTAGTGCCCCCACGTCCCGCGCCGCGCGCTCCACCTCGGCGTCCGAGGCCGCCGGGTGGCCGTAGGCGATGTTCGAGGCCACGTCCCCCGCGAACAGGTAGCCCTCCTGGGGGACGACGGCCAACCGGTGGTGGAAGCCGGTCAGGTCGTAGCGCCGCACGTCCACCCCGTCGACCAGCAGCTCTCCGTCGGTCACGTCGTAGAACCGGGCCAGCAGCTTCACCAGCGTCGACTTGCCCGCGCCCGTCGGCCCCACCAGCGCCACCGTGGTGCCCGCGGCGACCCGCAACGAGACGTCCCGCAGCGCGGGCCGGTCCGTGCCCGGGTACTGGAACGAGACCGAGCGCAACTCCACCTCACCGGCCAGCCGGGCCGGCACCGCCAGCGGCTCCGCCGCCTGCGGGACCGAGGTCGGCGTGCGCAGCAGGTCCCCGATGCGGCGCAACCCCACCCGAGCCTGCTGGTAACCGTCGAACACGCCCGAGAGCTGCTGCACCGGCGAGAAGAACATCCCCAGGTACAGCAGGAACGCCACCAGCACGCCCGCCGTCAGCTCGCCCTGGGCCACCCGCGTCGCACCGGCCCCCAGCACCACCGCCTGCGCCAGCTCCGAGAGCAGCGCCGTGAACGGGAAGTAGGTGGCGATGTAGCGCTGCGCCCGCAGCCTCGACCGGCGGTAGGCGTCGCTGCGCTGCGCGAACAGCTTCGCCGAATACCTCTCGCGGCGATGCGCCTGCGCCACCCGCAACCCCGAGACGTTCTCCTGCAGGTCCGCGTTCACCGTGCTGACGCGCTCCCGCGCCTCCGCGTACGCCGTCGACGACGCCCGCCGGAAGATCACCGTCGCCACCACCAGCAGCGGCAGCACCGCCAGCGCCAGCAGCGCCAGCGACAGGTCCGTCACCAGCAGCGCCACCGCGATGCCCACGATGGTGAAACCGCTGACCACCGCCGTGGCCAGGCCCGTCTGCAGGAACGACGACAGCGCGTCCACGTCCGTCGTCATCCGCGTCATGATCCGGCCCGCGAGCTCCCGCTCGTAGTAGTCCAGGCCCAGCCGCTGCAGGTGCGCGTAGCTGCGCACCCGCAACAGGTACAGCAGGGTCTCCCCGGTGCGGGCCGTCACCACCGTCTGCGCCTTGATCACCAGCCAGCTGACCAGCGCGATCGCCCCGCCGATCGCCGTCACCTGCCACAGCGTCACCGGATCGCCCGCGCCCACGCCCGAGTCCACGCCCCGCCGCACCAGGGAGGGCAGCGCGATCGACCCCAGCGCGTCGGCCGCCACCAGCAGCACCGTCAGCGCCAGGCCCCAGCGGATCGGGCGCAGCAACCGCGCCAACCGGAACCCCGGATCCGGCGCGGTCGCGTCCACGCCCGGCAACCGCGGCGCGTCCTCCGCCGCCGGGAGCCGGTCCAGCCCGGCCGCCAACTCCGGGGTCAGCGGGGAACCAGCGCCCGCGTCGGCCTCCGGCTCCGGCTGCTTCGGCCACAGCGCCGGAGTCGGCCCGTCGTCGGCGCACTCCTCCGCGCCGCCGGCGCAGGCCGTGTCGATCGACTCGCCCGGGCCCGCCAGCAGCGAGCGGAACAGCTCGCAACGCTCCTCCAGCTCCCGCTGCGTGCCCACGTCCACCACCCGGCCCGCGTCCAGCACCGCGATCCGGTCCGCCAGCGCCAGCGTCGAACGCCGGTGCGCGATCAGCAGGGTGGTGCGCTGCGCCGTCACCGAGCGCAGCGTCTCGTGGATCGCCGCCTCCGTCGCCGGATCCACCGCCGAGGTCGCGTCGTCGAGCACCAGGATGCGCGGATCCGACAGCAGCGCCCTCGCCAGCGCCACCCGCTGCCGCTGCCCGCCCGACAACGTCAACCCGCGCTCGCCGACCACCGTGTCGTAGCCCTCCGGCAGCGCCGAGACGAACCCGTGCGCCTCCGCCGCCCGCGCCGCGGCCTCCACCTCCGCGTCCGAGGCGTCCGGCCGCCCGTAGGCGATGTTGCCGCGAATCGTGTCCGAGAACAGGAACGCCTCCTCGAACACCACCCCCACCGCGGCGCGCAACGACTCCAGCCGCACGTCGCGCACGTCGTGCTCCGGTCCGCCGTCAGCGGCACCGATCCGCACCGCGCCCCGCTGCACGTCGTAGAAGCGCGGCAGCAGCAGCGACACCGTGGACTTGCCCGAGCCCGCCGGCCCCACCAACGCCACCGTCTCGCCCGGCTCCACCTGCACCGAGACCTCGCGCAGCACCCGCCGGTCGCGGGTGTAGCCGAAGTCCACGTCCGCCAGCCGCACCCGCAGCGGAGCCTCGGGCAACCGCACCGCCCCCGGCCGGTCCCGGACGTCGGGGCGGGAATCGATCAGATCCGCGATCCGCTCCACGCCCGCGCGGGTCAGCTGGCCCTGCACCAGCACGCTCGCCATCATCCGCGCCGGGCCGCCCAGCATCGCCATGTACGCCGCGAACGCCACGAACGTGCCCAGCCCGACCTGACCCTGCAACGCCATCCAGCCGCCGAGCCCCAGCACCCCGACCTGGCCCGCCGCGGGCAGCACCGACAGGCTCGCCTGCGGGAACGACGTCATCCGCGCCGTGCGCAACCGCTCCGCGAACAACCGCCGCGCCCTCGACTCCAGCCGGGACACCTCGCGGGCCTCCTGCCCGAAGCCCTTCACCACCCGGACCCCGGCCACGGTCTCCTCGACCTGCTGGGCGATGTCCGCGGCCCGCTGCTGCGCCGACCACGTCGCCGGGAACAACCTCTTCCGGCTGCGCGCCGTCACCAGCGCGATCAGCGGCACCACCACCAGGATCACCAGCGTCAGCACCGGCGACAGCCACAGCATCGCCACCAGCGCGAACACCAGCAGCACCACCGTGCCCGCCGCCATCGGCAGCATCGCCAGCAGCGCGTACACCAGCTGCAGGTCGGTGATCGCCCGGGACGCCACCTGGCCCGTGCGCAGCGCGTCCTGCTTGCCGCCGTCCAGCCGCTGCACCGAGGCGAACACCGCGCGCCGCAGGTCGTGCTGCACGTCCAGCGCCAACCGGCCCGCCGAGTAGCGGCGCACGAACGCCGCGCCGAACCGGACCACGCCCAGCAGCGCCAATGCCCCCGCCAGCCACCACAGCCGGCCCGTGACGCCCGCGACCGCGTCGTCCACCGCCGCCTTCGTGATCAGCGGCACCAGCGCTTCCAGGCCCATCGCCCCCACCGATGCGCCCATCGCGAGCGACACCGCGACCGGGTGGCGCCAGCAGGCGGTGGAGAGCCGACGGATCCAACCAGGACGGGGGTGTTCGCTGCCGGAGTCGCTCACCACGCCAGGTTAGGTCCCCGCACCGACACCCCGCGGCACCCGACCGGGCCCCGGCCCGCGGAGGGGAACCTCCCCGCAACGGGAGCGAGGAGGGGAACCTCCCCGCACCCGAATCGCGGGACCCTCAGGTGATGTCGCGACGCCGGCTGAAGTACCAGCCGCCCACGACGAACAGCGCCACGTAGCCCGCGAAGGTCAGCAGGCTCAGCCACCACGGGTGCGCGTAGGAGCCGCCGAACAGGAAGTGCAACGCCTCGAACAACCCCTGCGGCACGTACTGCTCGTCGGCGCCCGCCGTCGCGCTGATGAAGATCGGCACCGCGAGGTTCCCGACGATCCCGCTGCCCGCCGCGCCCGGCAGGTACGCGCTCACCGCGGTCGCGTCGGACCCGATCAGGAACAGATCCACGACGAACTCGAACACGAACTTGTAGACCAGCAGCACGATGATCACGATCACCGGGTTCGCCACGACCGCGCCGAACCCGACGCCGAGCAACGTCCACAGCACCATCGCCAGCAGGCCCGCCGCGCACACCACGAACCAGTCGGTGCCCTCGCCGAAGCCGTCCACCCCGGCACCGGCCAGCGCGCCCAGGCTCGCGGACAGCACGTTCGCCAACCCGTAGAGCAGTCCCAGGTTGGTGTAGGCGATGAGCTTCGCCACCAGCACCGCGCCCCGCGGGTTCCCCGTGAGGTAGGTGGTGGTGATGCTCTTGTTCCGGTGCTCCCCGGAGAACGCCAGCGCCCCCACCAGCGCGGCGAAGATCGTGCTGAAGTTCGTCGACATCGACATCGTCAGCAGGCCCAGCGGCAGCGGCCGACCGATCTCCTGCTCGATCGTGGACATGTAGCCGAAGCCGGTGCCCATCCAGCTCGCCCCGAAGCTGAGCAGCGCCACCGGGATCAGCAGCGCCCACCAGAGGTTGGTGGTGAAGATCTTCCGGAACTCGGACTTGACCAGGCCGTCCATCAGATGCCACCCCCGAATCCGCTGTGCTGCTGGTACGGGTCGTAGCCACCGCCGGGTGGCGGACCGCCCGGCGGCGAGTACTGGTCGCCGACGTACTGACCGCTGGTGAGCTGGAAGAACAGCCGTTCCAAATCGACCTGCTCCTCCTGCATCCCGTAGATCGCGACCCCCGCCTGCAGCGCCAGCTCGGCCACCGAGCGGGAATCCGAGCCCAGCACCGCGATCCGCCCGTCCGGTACCTGCTCCACGCCGAGCCCCGCCGCCCGCAGCGCCTGCACCAGGACGGCGGGGTCGCCCGCCTGCACCAGCACGCGGCTGCGCTGCTGCGCCCGCAGCTGATCGAGGTCGCCGTTGTAGACGCACTGACCGCGGCTGACGATGACCACGTGATCGACGGTGTGCTCCATCTCCCGCAGCAGGTGGCTGGAGACCAGCACGGTGCGGCCGGAGGCGGCGAAGGACTTCAGGAAGCCCCGCAGCCACGCGATGCCCTCCGGGTCCAGCCCGTTGGCGGGCTCGTCCAGGATCAGCACCTGCGGATCGCCGAGCAGCGCCGTGGCCAGCGCCAGCCGCTGCCTCATGCCCAGCGAGTACCCGCCCGCCGCGCGCTCCGCGGCGCCGCTGAGGCCGACGAGGTTCAGGGCTTGGTCGACCTGCTGGTCGGGCACGTTCATCGCCGCCGCGTAGCAGCGCAGGTGGTTGCGGGCGCTGCGCGACGGGTGGAAGCTCTGCGCCTCCAGCACCGCGCCCACCACGGTGGCGGGATTGCGCAGGTGCGTGAAGGGCACCCCGTTGACGGTGGCGCTGCCCGAGGTCGGGTTCACCAGCCCCAGCACCATGCGCAGCGTGGTCGTCTTGCCGGAACCGTTCGGGCCGAGGAACCCCGTCACCACCCCGGGATGCACGGCGAAGCTGAGATCGCGGACCGCGCTGACCGGCCCGAAGTTCTTGCTCAGGTTCTGCACCAGGATCCGGCCACTGCCGTCGTGCACGCGCTCCTCCATCGTCGTCGGCCCCGCCGTCCCCCGAGCGGAACGCGGACGATCAGACTCGGACGCGGGGCTGTCCCATCCTGCCTGACCGGTCCGGCCGGATGGGGCGGAGTGCGCGAATCATCCGGCGCCGTGCCCCGGCCACGAGATCGGCCACTCGCTCACCGGGGCGCCGTCGGGATCGCGGCGGTGGTGCCGGGCCGAGGGCTCGGCGGGTGAGCGGGCTCCCGCCTGCGGGCCGGGGACGGCCGCACCGCGGGAGCGGGCGTCCGGTTCGGCGCTGCCGCGATCGCCGAGCAGCATCCGGTGCACCACCAGCCACGACTCGCAGGGCCAGGTCCGGCCGCGCACCGCGCCCGAACAGGCGGGACAGCGGCCGTCCGCGTCCGGGCGGTGCGCGTCCAGCAGGGCGCGCAGGCCCACGAGGAGCCGGTGCAGCTCGGACCGGGCCACCGGCAGCAGCGCCTCGGCCTCGCCCTCGTCGGCCACCCGGTCCAGGCGGGCCAGCCGGTCCAGCACCGCGGCCCGCATCCTCGCCTCGTCCACGTGGTCTCCCCGCCTCGTCCCACCACCGCGCGAGGCGCGGAGGTGAGAGCGGACCCGCCGCCCCGCGAGGCCGGTGGGGCGCCACCGGCCTTCGCGCACTCCCATCGGCAGGGCGGCGGGCGGGCTGCACCGAACTCACCGCATCGAGTGATCGTCGCGCATCCTGCGGGCACCGCAGGACGATCACGCAGCGCACGTCGGTAAACACGCTTTCGTGGCCTACACTGGGCAGTGGCGGCCCAGCTCCCGGTGACCCCCAGGCTGGTCGAGCGGGCCGCCTTCACACCAAACGGCGAACCGGTCCCCGGACAGGTGAGCTCGCGTCGCGCAAGCCGATCATGCGAGCACCCGGGCCGGATCGGTGCCGGGCAGTCCGTGGGCCTGCGCCACCGCGCCGCTCAGCAACAACCCGCCGTGCGTGCTCAGCCCCGCCGCCAGCGCCGCGTCCGCCCGGCACGCCGCCCGCCACCCCGCGTCGGCGATGCGCAGCGCGTACGGCAACGTCACGTTCGTCAGCGCGTGGGTCGAGGTGTTCGGCACGGCACCCGGCATGTTCGCCACGCAGTAGAACACCGCGTCGTGCACCCGGTACGTCGGATCGTCGTGCGTCGTCGGTCGCGAATCCTCGAAGCAGCCGCCCTGGTCGACCGCGATGTCCACCAGCACGCACCCCGGCTTCAGCCTCGCCACCAGCTCGTTCGACACCAGCTTCGGCGCCCGAGCGCCCGGGATGAGCACCGCGCCGATCACGAGGTCCGCCGAGCGCACCGCCGACTCCACCGCGTAGCCGTTGGACGTGACCGTCCGGATCGAGCCCCGGTAGTCGCGATCGATCTCCCGGAGCCTGTCCACGTTGGTGTCCAGCAGCTCCACCTCGGCGCCCATGCCCAGCGCCACCCTCGCCGCGTTCAACCCCGCGACCCCGCCGCCGATCACCACGACCCGCGCGGGCGGGACCCCCGGGACCCCGCCCGGCAGCACCCCGCGCCCGCCCTGCGGGCGCAACAACGCCTGCGCCCCCACCTGCGGCGCGAGCCTCCCCGCCACCTCGCTCATCGGTGCCAGCAGCGGCAGGCCGCCCGTCGCGCTCTGCACCGTCTCGTAGGCGAGCGCGGTCACCTCGGCCCGCAGCAGCTCGGCCGTGAGCTCCGCCGACGCCGCCAGGTGCAGGTAGGTGAACAGCACCTGGCCCGCCCGCAGCAGGGGGAACTCCGAGGGCACCGGTTCCTTCACCTTGAGCACCAGCTCGCCCTCGGACCACGCGTCTCCGGCGGTCGGCACGAGCGTCGCGCCCGCCGCGGCGTACTCCTCGTCCGGGATCGCCGATCCCTCCCCGGCCCCGGTCTCCACGAACACCTCGTGGCCGCGGACGCGCAGCTCGTGCACCCCCGCGGGGGTGCACGCCACCCGGTACTCGTGGTTCTTGACCTCACGCGGAATCGCGACCTTCATCCCAGCGGCCTCCTGTCTCAGCCCGTGCTCTTCCCGCATCATCCGCCCCACCCCGTCCCCCTCGCGCCCGGCCGGCGTGTGATCCGGCGCCGGAGAGCGTTGACAGGAGGGGGCGCCCGTCTATCGTTGCCGGGCACGCACACAACCGAACACGCGCCGCGAAACCCGGGCGGGAGAGCCCCTGAGCGATCAGGGCGCCGAAGGAGCAAGCCCTCCCCGCACACTCTCAGGCCCCCATGACCGTCCGGGCGAGGCGACTCTGGAAAGCGCGCGCTCCGGCGCCGCACCCACGGTGCAAGCCGCCACGCAGCGGCGAAGCTCTCAGGTTCCGAAACAGAGGGGGAGGCCCGCGAACCCCAGGGCACACCTGTGCCCGCGATGGTGAGGAGCCTCCATGCCCCTGCCCGAACAGCTCGGCTACACCGAAGAGCACGAATGGATCGAGGACCGCGGCGACCTGGTGCGCATCGGCATCACCCCGTACGCGGCCGAGGCCCTCGGCGACATCGTCTACGTGCAGCTCCCCGAGGTCGGCGAGCGGATCGAAGCCGGCCAGCCCTGCGGTGAGCTCGAATCGACCAAGTCGGTCAGCGACCTCTACGCCCCGGTGACCGGCGAGGTCGTGGCCGTCAACGAGGCGACTGCCGACGACCCCGCGGTGGTGGGCGCGGACCCGTTCGGCGGTGGCTGGCTGGTCGAGGTGCGGGCGGAGTCGCGCGGTGCTGTGCTCACGGCGCAGGACTACGCGCGGCTGACCGGTGCCGAGTAGGCCGGGCGGGGGGACGAGCTGTGGCGATCAGCGTGTTCGACCTCTTCTCGGTGGGCATCGGCCCATCGAGCTCCCACACCGTCGGGCCGATGCGCGCGGCCGGGACGTTCGCCGCGCGACTGCGCGCCGACGGCGTGCTGGAGCAGGTCACCAGGGTGAAGGCCGAGTTGTTCGGGTCGCTCGGCGCGACCGGGCACGGACACGGCAGCCCGAAGGCGGTGCTGCTCGGGCTGGAGGGCCACGAACCCGAGACGGTCGACCCGGCAGCGGTCGAGGACCGGGTGGCGGCGGTCCGCGCCGAGGGGCGACTGCTGCTGGCCGGGGCGCACCGCCTGCGCTTCTCGGTGGACCGCGACCTGGTGATGCACCGGCGCAAGTCCCTGCCGGTGCACCCCAACGGAATGCGGTTCACGGCGTTCGGCGCGGACGGTGAGCTGCGCAGCGCGATCTTCTACTCCGTCGGCGGTGGTTTCGTGGTCGACGACGAGGCCAGCGGTGCCGATCGGATCAAGCCGGACGAGACGCCCGTGAAGCACCCGTTCCGCACGGGGGACGAGCTGCTGGCCGCGGCCGCCGCCACCGGAGCCCGGATCAGCGACCTCATGCTCGACAACGAGCTGTCCTGGCGCTCGCGCGAGCAGGTGCGCGCGCAACTCCTGCACATCTGGTCGGTGATGCGGGAGTGCGTCCAGAACGGTTGCCGCAACGGCGGCGTGCTGCCGGGCGGGCTGGCGGTGCCGCGGCGAGCGGCGTCGATGCGGGCCGGGCTGACCGAGCAGGACGATCCGATGGAGTGGCTCACGTTGTTCGCGCTCGCGGTCAACGAGGAGAACGCGGCGGGAGGGCGCGTCGTCACGGCGCCCACCAACGGAGCGGCGGGGATCGTGCCCGCGGTGCTGCACTACTACGTCCGGTTCGTGCCCGGTGCCGACGAGGACGGCGTCGTGCGGTTCCTGCTCGCCGCCGGGGCGGTCGGTGCGCTGTTCAAGGAGAACGCGTCGATCTCCGGTGCCGAGGTGGGGTGCCAGGGCGAGGTCGGGTCGGCCTGCTCGATGGCCGCCGCCGGGCTCGCCGAGGCGCTCGGGGCGACTCCGCGGCAGGTGGAGAACGCCGCCGAGATCGCCATGGAGCACAACCTCGGCCTCACCTGCGACCCCATCGGGGGCCTGGTGCAGATCCCGTGCATCGAGCGCAACGCGGTGGCCTCGGTCAAGGCGGTCACGGCCGCGCGGATGGCGCTGCGCGGCGACGGCAGCCACGTCGTCTCCCTGGACAAGGTGATCAAGACGATGCGGGAGACCGGGCGGGACATGAAGGTCAAGTACAAGGAGACCGCGCGCGGCGGGCTCGCCGTCAACGTCATCGAGTGCTGACCCCGGCCTCCGGCCGCGCGACCCACCCGAGATCATCCCCCGCGGACTGCGAGGAAGGGAGCTTTCCTGTCACCGGTGACAGGAAAGCTCCCTTCCTCACACATGGTTGTGCGCAACTGAGTTGCGGGCAATCGAAACCGGGGTTAGTGTCGATCTCGTGCAGGAGGCGCGGATGAGTTCGGACTCGAGGCTGTCGCTGGACCGGCAGGTGTGCTTCGCGCTCTACAGCGCGTCGCGCTCGTTCACCAACCTGTACCGGCCCTTCCTCGACGAGCTGGGCCTGACCTACCCGCAGTACCTCGTGATGCTGGTGCTCTGGGAGCACGACTCGCTGGCGGTCAAGGAACTCGGGACGCGGCTGCGACTCGATTCCGGGACCCTGTCCCCGCTGCTGAAACGGCTCGAAGCCGGTGGCCTGGTGGAACGGACGCGGAGCGCCCGCGACGAGCGCTCCGTCGACATCCGCCTCACCGGCGCCGGCCGCGAACTGCGACAGCAGGCGGAGCGCATCCCGCCCCGCCTGCTCGCCGCCAGCGGCCTGGAGCTCGGCGAGATCGAGGAACTGCGGGCGGCTCTGGAACGGCTGACCACCAACGTGGACGAGGCCGCTCGCCGCGCCAAGGCGGCGGTCGCCGCGGGCGAACCCATCGCCGACGAACTCCTGCGCGGAACAACGACACGAGGAGACTGAGATGGCAGCGCTGTACACGGCAGAGGCGACCGCGACCGGCGAAGGCCGGGGCGGACGCACCCGGTCCTCCGACGGGGTGCTCGACCTCGACCTCGCGGTGCCGCGCGACATGGGCGGGCCCGGTGGGGACTCCACCAACCCCGAACAGCTGTTCGCCGCCGGGTACGCGGCGTGCTTCCACGGCGCGCTGCAGCTGGTCGCCCGCAAGGCCAAGGCGGACATCACCGACTCCTCGGTGACCGCCCAGGTCGGGATCGGCAGCAACGGCTCCGGCGGCTACGCGCTCAGCGTCAGCCTCACCGCGCACCTGCCCGGCGTCGAGCGGGAGCAGGCGCAGCAGCTCGTCGAGCAGGCCGACTCCGTCTGCCCCTACTCGAACGCCGTGCGCGGCAACGTGCAGATCGACCTCGCGGTGGCCTGAACCACCGTCGTCCGACCGAGCCGGGCCCGCCGAGGCCCGGCTCGGTCACGTCAGCAGCACGTACAGCGCCGCGATCCCGCCCGCCACCACGGCGAGCCCGGTCAAGGCCGCCTGCAGCACGCCGTCCGGCAGCGGGGCCTCCGCCCGCAGGCATCGCTCCGCCTGCCGGTGCCTGCGCCAGGTCAGCACCGTGATCGTCACGGCCAGCGGGATCGCCACCGCCGCGCACACCGCCGCGGCCACCGCGGAGCGGTGCACCAGCAGCCGCAGCAGCACCATCAGGCCCACCACGAAGGTGAGCCCGGTGCGCAGCCACGCCAGCGTCGTGCGTTCGATCTGCAGGCCCGGATCCCACGGCCCCTCGTGCTCGGCCACGATCAGAACCCGCTGACCAGCAGCAGCACCATCGCGCTCACCCCGATCACGCCCAGCCCGACGCCGAGCACGGGCGCCAGCGCGGGTGGCGGCAGCGGTGCCTTCTTGCGCAGCGCCCGCTCCATCGTCATCCACCTGCCGAACGCCGCCACGCTGCACGCCACGCCCGCGAGCACCAGCAGCACCGCCAACGAGGTGCGCAGCGGATCGGGCCCGGTGGTCGAGGCGGCGTTGAGCGCCTCCACCCCGACGCCCGCGGCCATCAGAGCCAACGCGGTGCGGATCCACGCCAGGAACGTGCGCTCGTTGGCGAGCGTGAACCGGGGATCGGGTTCCTCACCGACTCCGTAGATCCGGCGCGGCCAGCGGCGGCCGGGAGGAGCGTCGTTGTCGAGAGCCATGAACTCCACGGTAGTGCGGCCGGAGCAACCCACCGCCGCAGAGGGCCTCGTCAGGGCTGCTCCGCGCAGCAGGCCGGCCCCCGCGGAGCGCGTGAGCCGGGGCTGTTGCGGATCAGAAGTCGAAGACCGGACCCGCGTTCGTCGCCGCGACGCAGTCGTTGCCGAACTCCTTCTGGAACTTCACCGGGCGGCCCTGCCAGGTCCCGTGCGCGGTGGCCACCACGGGGCGCAGCACCAACGGGCACGGAGCCCCGGCGTGCTCCTGACCGACCAAGTCGAAGTTGCCCGCCGCCGCGAGCAGGCTGGCGCACGCGGCCTGCGCCTTCGGGTGAGTGCCGCCGGTCGGTTCGCAGCGCAGCGACACGGTGCGCGGCGCTTCGACGCGGGACTTGCTCGCGATCGTGAGCGTGAGGTGGCTCGTCGTCGAACTCGCGCTCGCCGTCGCCGGGGTGAGCATGAGGACGGCCAGCGTCGCGAGGAGAAAACCGCGGATGAACCGGGTGCCAGGCATGTCGGTGCGCCTCCAAGAGGTCGAGTGGATTGCTCCGCACAGATTTATCGGCATCGCGCGGCCGATTTCCGCACCTGAACTCGAAGAACACCGGATCGTGCGGAGGTGTCACCCGCCTCGATCACCGAGGGGTGATCAAAAGTGGCTGCAACCGCGGAGGCGGCTCACTCGACAGTGTGCGGAGTGCTCGTCCCCGCAGCTCCACGACGGCCCGTACCCGCACCCGCACGACGAGGCGGACGGTGACAGGAAGGGAACCTTTCTGCCACCGGTGGCAGAAAGGTTCCCTTCCTCGCGGAAGTCGCGGCGTGGGGTCAGCGGTAGAGGGCGTCGAGGAGGTCGGCGTACTTGTCGTGGATCACCCGGCGCCGCAGCTTCAGGGCCGGGCTGAGCTCGCCGCCCTCCGCGCCCCACGGCCGGTCCAGCAGCCGGTGGGCGAGCACCTGCCCGGACGGGCCGAGCCCCGCGTTGGCCGCCGCCACCGCGCGCTCGACCTCCGCGAGCACCTCGGGGTGGCGGGCCAGCTCGTCGAGCCCGCCGCGTATCCCGCGAGCCCGCGCCCAGTCCGGCGCGGAGTCCTCGTCGAGCACGAGCAACGCCACCACGTGCGGACGTCCCTCCCCGAACGCGAGCGCGTGACCGATCAGGGGGTGGGCGCGCAGCGCGTTCTCCACGACGCTCGGCGCGACGCTCTCCCCGCCGGAGCTGATGATGAGCTCGCTCTTGCGATCGGTGATGGTGAGGTATCCGCCCGCCGCGGCCCCGACATCACCGGTGCGCAACCAGCCGTCGCGGTCGGTGGCCGGCCGGATCAGCCCGTCCTCCTGGAGATGTCCCGCGCAGACCTGCGGGCCGCGCACCAGCACCTCCCCGTCCTCGTCGGTGCTCAGCTCCATCCCGGGCAGGGCCTTCCCGACGGTTCCGAAGCGGACCGCCCCCGGGCTGTTCGCGGTGGCCCAGCCGCTCGACTCGGCGCAGCCCCAGGTCTCGAAGATCTCGAACCCCAACCCGGCGAACAGGTCCAGCACCTCGCGGCGGATCGGCGCCGCTCCGCTCGCGCCCCACGCGGTCCCGTCGAGCCCGAGCCCGCCGAGCACCTCCCGCTTCTCCGCCGGAGTGCGCGGGGTGGGCAGGGTGCGCGCGATCGCGGCCAGCCGCTCCCACATCCGAGGGACTCCGAAGAACAGGTGGGGGCGAACCCGGGGCAGCAACCGGATCGCCTCGCTGATGCCGTCGCAGAAGTGCACGTGCGCGACGTCGTGGAGCGCGGAGTAGAGGTTGGTGGCGCGTTCGGCCATGTGCGCCATCGGCAGGTAGCACAGCGAAGTCGTGTGCGGCGGCACGCCGGTCACCTGCTGCCGCGCGGCAGCGGCCGAGAGCACGTTGCGGTGAGTGAGCACCACCGCGCGCTGGCCGCCGAGCGCGTCGGGGGAGTAGTGCACGGTGGCGGCGGCGTCCGGCGTGACGTTCTCGGCGTGGCGGTGCACCACCGCCGGATCGCGATCGAGCTGCGCCCGCCCGCGCGCCCTCAGCTCCTCCCAGGTGCCGAATCGGTCGTCCTCCCCGGGGGCCGCGGACTCGTCGAGCACCACGACGTGACTGAGCGCCTCCGGCTCGCGCAGCGCCGCCGACCAGCGGCGAACCTGGTGGGCGTTGCTCAGCACCGCGATGTGCGCGCGGCTGTGCCGCGTCACCTCCCGGACCTCGCCGGAGCTCAGCGCCGGGTGCAGCGCGATGGGCACCGCCCCGAGGTGGGTGATGGCGACGTCGGCCAGCCACTGCTCGGCGCTGTTGGACATCATCAGCACCGCGGTCTGGCCGGGTCGCAGTCCCAGGTCGACGAACCCGGCGGCGAGCTCGTGCACGGCCTCGGCCGCTTCCCCCCAGGTCCAGGTGCGGCCGTCGGCGGTCAGCGCCGGGCGGTCGGGGTGTTCGGTGGCGTTGCGGGTGAACAAGTGCGGAATGGTCGCGGGCGGCGCCTGCACCGCAGTCTCCGCGGTTGTGCTCATTTTGTTCCTCCACTCGCACGGCCAGTGATGCCAGTCACTGTCGCTCCGGCGATGAAACCGCACGGGAGGTCGCTTTGGCCAGTGGGCGTGCGGGCGCCGTCCACCGGGACGGGCGAGCCCGCTCGCCCGGGGCCGCGCGGACGTTGATCCGGCGGCCCGGCCGCGCCGCCGGGGCACCCGCGCTCCTCGCCCGGCGCGATTCCTCGCTCGCACCGCCGGGCGCCCCGCCCCCGGCCGGGCACCGGAGGGCAGGTGACAGGAAGGGCGCTTTTCTGTCACCGGTGCGAGAAAGGTTCCCTTCCTCGCGGTGGGAGCGCGGGTGGCGGGAGGGGAACTTCCCCGTCACCGGTGACCGGAAGGTTCCCTTCCTCGCAGAAGTCAGACGTGGTCGCGGATGACGTCGTTGACGGCGTTCTGGAAACCGTTGACGAGGACCTGGATGGTGAGCGGCCGGAGCTGGTCGGTGGCGACCCGGACGTGTTCGCGCTCGTCCTCCGGGCGCCCCCGCTCCAGGTAGGGCCGCAGCACGTTGGCCGCGAACAGCTCGCGCAGCTCGACGGCGATCTGCGTGGTGTGCTGTTCGACGATGCCCTTGGCCTGCAGCAGCATGTCCAGCGGGAGCCCGAGGTCGAGAATCTGCAGCCCCACCCCGAGCATCGCGGTGTTCGGCAGCCGAACCCGGCTGAGGTCGTCGTCGAGCTCCTGGAGGATGCCGAGGGAGATGAGCCGGTGCACCAGGTCGTCGTCGAGCTGCCGCCCGGCGCGCTGGCTGAGCTCGTGGCGGGTGAGGTCCTCGCTCTGATCGCTGGTCCACGGCGCGAGCAGCGCTCGCTGCAGCGACAGGTCCTCGGGGGTGGCGTCCTCCGGGATCCGCTCCAGGTGGCGTTCGATCGCCGAGAGCGTGAATCCCAGCGCCTGCAACTCGCGGATGAGGTCGAGGCGCGCCAGGTGATCGCCGCCGTAGAGGCCGAGCCTGCCGCGCAGCCGGGGCGGCGGGAGCAGGCCGCGGGAGGCGTAGAACCGCACGGTGCGCACGGTTACTCCGGCGCGGGTGGCCAGTTCGTCGATGGTGAGCTCTTCGTCCCCGGTGCGGAGCATGGTCGGGAAGGATACTCCTTGACCGCTGTGACACCAACGATGTAACACTAATTGCGTCGCGACACGTTGTCGTGCGCGGCGACGAGCCGCTGGCAGGAGAGGTGCAGGCGTGACGGCAGAAGGCAACGGCGGCCCGCTGGCCGGAGTGCGAGTGGTGGAGCTGGCCGGCCTCGGCCCCGCTCCGTTCTGCGGGATGCTGCTGGCGGACCTGGGCGCGGACGTGATCCGCGTCGGCCGGCCCGGCCGCGGACCGGGTGAGCACGACCTGCTCGACCGGGGCAAGCGGGCGATCTCGGTGGACCTCAAGCACGAGGGCGGCGCGGCGGCGGTGCTGGCGCTGGTCGAGCGCGCGGACGTGCTCATCGAGGGTTTCCGTCCCGGCGTCGCGGAACGTCTCGGCGTCGGTCCCGAGCGGTGCTGGGAGGTCAACCCGAAGCTGGTGTTCGGCCGGATGACCGGGTGGGGCCAGGACGGCCCGCTGGCGGCCACCGCGGGCCACGACATCGGGTACATCGCGCTGACCGGGATGCTGCACGCCATCGGCCGCCGCGGCGGGCCCCCGCAGGTCCCGGCGAACCTGGTGGGCGACTTCGGCGGCGGCGCGATGTACCTGGCGGTGGGAGTGCTGGCCGCGCTGCTCCAGGCCCGCACCAGCGGGCGCGGGCAGGTCGTGGACGCGTCCATCGTGGACGGTGCGGCGCACCTGGGTTCGATGCTGTACGGCTTCGCCGCGGCCGGGAGCTGGAGCGATCGGCGGGGCACGAACCTGCTCGACACCGGAGCCCCCTACTACGACGTGTACGAGACCTCGGACGGCGAGCACGTGGCGGTGGGTGCGCTGGAACCGCAGTTCTACGCCGAACTGCTCGACCGCCTCGGCCTCGCCGGCACCGCGCCGGACCGCGACGACCCGGCCAACTGGCCCGCGCTGCGCGCGCTGCTCGCCGACACCTTCCGGCAGCGCACCCGCGCGGAGTGGACCGAGGTCTTCGACGGCAGCGACGCCTGCGTCGCCCCCGTGCTGTCCATGCGGGAAGCGAGCGAGCACCCGCACGTGCGAGCCCGCGGCACCCTGCCGAGCCCGGGCGGGGTGCTGCAGCCCGCGCCCGCCCCCCGGTTCTCCCGGACCCCGAACGCGCCCCCGCGCCCGATCCCCGCCCCGGGCACCGCCGTGCTGGCGGACTGGGACGTGCGGGGGGCGACCGAACTGCTGGCGTCCGGCGCCATCCACCAGGCCCGAGAGGAAGCGTGACCCCATGCGCAGGGAGCTGTTCGACGACGAGCACGAGGCGTTCCGCGAGACCGTGCGGGAGTTCATCGCCAGGGAACTCACCCCGCACCAGGAGGAGTGGGAGGCCGCGGGCGCGGTCAGCCGCGACGCCTGGCGAGCGGCCGGCGCGCAGGGCCTGCTGGGCATGGCCGTCGACGAGTCCTACGGCGGGGGCGGCGTCGACGACTTCCGGTTCAACGTCGTGTTCGACGAGGAGCTCGTCAGCGCCGGGGTCTACGGCTTCGGCGTGCCCGTGCACAACGACATCAACATCCCGTACCTGACGCGGCTGGCCACCGAGGAGCAGAAGCAGCGCTGGCTGCCCGGGTTCTGCACCGGGGAGATCATCACCGCGATCGCCATGACCGAACCCGGCGCGGGCAGCGACCTGCAAGGCATGCGCACCACCGCGGTCCGCGACGGCGACCACTACGTGCTCAACGGCCAGAAGACGTTCATCTCCAACGGCATCAACGCCGATCTGGTGATCGTCGCCGCCCGCACCGACGCGGAGGCGGGCGCGCACGGCGTCAGCCTGCTGGTCGTCGAGCGCGGCATGGACGGCTTCGAGCGCGGCCGCAACCTGGAGAAGATCGGCCAGAAGTCCCAGGACACCGCCGAGCTGTACTTCAACGACGTGCGGGTCCCGGTCGCCAACCTGCTCGGCGAGGAGGGCCAGGGCTTCATCTACCTGATGCAGAACCTCCCGCAGGAGCGGTTGTCCATCGCCGCCGGCGCCATCGCCGGAGCCGAGAAGATCCTGGAGATCACCAAGCAGTACTGCCGGGACCGCACCGCCTTCGGCCGCCCCATCGGCAAGTTCCAGCACACCCGCTTCGAGCTCGCCGAGATGGCGACCGAGGTGCAGATCGGCCGGGTGTTCGCCGACCGCTGCGTCGCCGACCACGTGCGCGGGGAGCTGAGCGCCGAGCACGCCGCGATGGCCAAGTGGTGGCTCACCGAGCTCAACAAGCGGGTCGTGGACCGCTGCCTGCAACTGCACGGCGGGTACGGGTACATGATGGAGTACCCCGTGGCGAAGGCCTACCTGGACGCCCGCGTGCAGACCATCTACGGCGGCACGACTGAGATCATGAAGGAGATCGTGGGGCGCTCGCTCGGGATCTGACGAGGAAGAGGTGCGGCATGGACTGGACGGTCACGCCCGGCGGAGATCGGACCCTGTCGGCCCTGCTGCCCTCGGCGCTCGGCGCGCTCGGCGTCGCGGGAGGGATCGACCGGATCGGCCTCCCGCGGTGCCGGGCCGTCGCCGTGCTGCTCCTCGACGGGCTCGGCTGGTCGCTGCTGCACGAGCACGCGGACGACGCCCCGTTCCTGGCCTCGCTGGCCACCGGCGCCCCGCTGCGCGCCGGGTTTCCCACCACCACCGCCACCAGCCTCACCTCGCTGGGAACCGGACTCGACTCCGGGGCGCACGGCATCGTCGGCTACTCCTTCGCCGACCCCGCCGTGGGCGTGCTGCACCCGCTCGCCTGGGCCGTGCGCGAAGCCCCCGGGCGGAACCGGAACGTGCTCGACGAGTTCCCGCCGGAGCTCGCGCAACCCGAACCGACCGCCCTGGAGCGCGCCGCCGAGGCCGGGGTGCGGGTGCGGACCGTGGTGCCCGCCGAGTTCCGCGGCACCGGACTGACCCGCGCCGCGCTGCGCGGCGGGGAGTTCCGCGGGGTGCGCACCCTCGGCGAGCTGGGCGCCGAAGTCCTCGACGCGCTCACCGGCGAAGGCCCCGCGCTCTGCTACGGCTACCACGGGCACCTCGACCAGCTCGGCCACGTGCACGGTCCCGGGTCGCCGTCCTGGCGGATCCAGCTCGCGCAGATCGACCGGCTCGTGGAGACCCTCGCGAACCGGCTGCCCGCCGGAGCCGCGCTGCTGGTCACCGCCGATCACGGCATGGTCGGGGTCGACCCCGCCGAGGCGCTCGACGTGGACACCACGCCCGAGCTGTCCGAGGGGGTGCGGATGCTCGCCGGCGAGGCCCGGGCCCGCCACGTCTACGTCGATCGCGGCGCGCGGGAGGACGTGCTCGCGGCCTGGAGCGCCGCCGTCGGCGAGCGCGGGCTGGTGCGCACCGGCGAGCAGGCCGCCGCCGACGGCTGGTTCGGGCCGGTGGTGACCGACCGGGCGCGGCGGCGCATCGGCGACGTCCTCGCCGTGATGCGGGACTCCGCGATCATCCGCGGCACCGCCGAGCCCGCCGAATCCGCACTCCGCGGCCAGCACGGCTCCCTCACGGAGGCGGAGCAGCTGGTCCCCCTGCTCGTCGCCCGGAACTGACGGGCCCGCGCGGGGGAGAGGCGGAACCTAGCGCAGGAAGGAATCGGGGGCGTGGTCGTCGTCCGGGTCGTCGCCGCGCGGGCGGCGGGACGCGGGGGGCGCCGGGGCCGGACGCTGCTCGGCACCCGGCTCGGCGGGCGGGGTCGCGCCGTGGGCCTGGTAGGCCGCGCGGAACTGGTCGGCGCGGTCGCCGAGCACCGGTTCCACGGTGGCGTTCATCGCCTCCGCGGCCTGCTGGGTCGCCTGCCGGATCGTCTGCATGATCGAGTTCTGCAGCTCGGAGTGGGAGCGCCGCATCGCCTCCGGGCTCAACCTCAGGTCGAGCACCGCGCCGGAGGGCGCGACGGTCGCCGACACGGCCCCGTCCTGGCTGCGCGCCTCACCGCGGACCGCCCCCATCTCGTCCTTGAGCCGCGCCGCGGCCGATGCCTGCTCCTCGAAGCGGGCCATCATCTCGCGGATGCGCTGCTGAGCAGTGGACATGCGAAGTCTCCCCCGATCTCGAACGTGTGCCGGAAGAGCCTAACCAGCTGGCGCCGGACGCCGGGACCGTTCGGCGGATCCGGGGGCGCGAGCCCGCTCGGCGGCTCCCAACGAGGCCGCGCGCGAGCAGAATGGGAGGAGTCGGAGCAGCGGTGCGTCCTCTTGTCTCCCAGTCGCCCCGCGCCTACAGTTCCCGTTGTTCGGAACATTAATTCCGAATGGTGAAATCCTCGATGTTGAGGAGGCGTGCCCATGCCCCCGGCCAGCACCCCGGCCGCCGAAGCCGACCTCACCGAACTCGCACGCGCCCTGCGCGCCGCGCTGCCCGCCGAATCGGTGATCACCGATCCGCAGCGGCTGCGCACCTACGAGTGCGACGGGCTCACCAGCCACCGCGTCGTGCCCGGCATCGTCGTGCTGCCCCGAACCGCGGAACAGGTGCGGCAGGTCGTCGCCGCCTGCGCCGCCCGCCGCGTCCCCTTCGTCGCCCGCGGCTCCGGAACCGGCCTGTCCGCCGGCGCCCTCCCGCACGCCGACGGCGTCCTCGTCGTCACCTCCGCGATGCGCCGCATCCTGGAAGTCGACATCGCCAACGAACGCGCCGTCGTCGAACCCGGCGTGATCAACCTCGACGTCACCGCGGCCGCCGCCCCGCACGGGTACTACTTCGCACCCGACCCCTCCAGCCAGCAGGTGTGCTCCGTCGGCGGCAACGTCGCCGAGAACTCCGGCGGCGCGCACTGCCTCAAGTACGGCTTCACCACCCACCACGTGCTCGCGCTGCAACTCGTGACCCCCGACGGCGAAGTCGTCGAACTCGGCGGGCCCGCGCGCGAAGCCCCCGGCTACGACCTCCTCGGCGCGTTCATCGGCAGCGAAGGCACCCTCGGCGTCGTCACCCGGATCACCGTGCGGCTGCTGCGCGCCCCCGAAGCGGTGCGGACCATGCTCGCCGGATTCCGCTCCACCGACGACGCGGGCGCCGCCGTCTCCGCCATCATCGGCGCCGGAGTCACCCCCGCCGCCGTCGAGATGATGGACGCGCTCGCCATCGAAGCCGCCGAACAGGCAGTGCGCTGCGGCTACCCCGAGGGCGCGGGAGCCGTGCTCGTCGTCGAGCTCGACGGACCCGCCGCCGAGGTCGACCACACCTTCACCCAGGTGCGGCGGCACTGCGAGGACCACGGCGCCTTCGAGATCCGCGTCGCCGTCGACGACCAGGAGCGCGCCACCATCTGGAAGGGCCGCAAGTCCGCCTTCGCCGCCGTCGGGCGGATCAGCCCCGACTACATCGTGCAGGACGGCGTCATCCCCCGGACCGCGCTGCCCGAAGTCCTCGGGCGCATCGCCCGCCTCTCCGCCGACTCCGGGGTGCGGGTCGCCAACGTCTTCCACGCCGGGGACGGCAACCTGCACCCGCTGGTGCTGTTCGACAGCGCCGAACCCGGCGCCGCCGAACGCGCTGAAGCCGTCTCCGGGGCCATCCTCGACCTGTGCATCGAGCACGGCGGCTCCATCACCGGCGAGCACGGCGTCGGCGCCGACAAGGTCAAGTACATGGGACGGATGTTCACCACCGACGACCTCGACACCATGCAGCTCCTGCGCTGCGCCTTCGACCCCGCCGGGATCTGCAACCCCGGCAAGGTCTTCCCGACGCCCCGGCTGTGCGGCGAAGTGCCCGGTCCCCGACGCGGCGTGCACCCGCTCACCGAGGCCGGATTGGCGGACGAGTTCTGATGCCCGCGACCGCCGCCGCCCTCGCCGCCGCAGTGGACGACCGCCTCCGCGCCGCCACCGCGGCCGACGACATCGCCGGGATCCGGCCCACCTGGGTCGCCGAAGCCGACAGCACCGACCAGGTGGCGGCACTGCTGCGCACCGCCGCCGCGCACGGCCTCACGACGCTGCCCCGCGGCTCCGGCGGCAAGCTCGACTGGGGCGCCCCGCCCGGCCCCGTGGACCTCGTCCTCGACCTGTCCCGGCACCGCGGCGTCGTCGAGCACGCGGCGGGCGACCTCGTGCTCACGGCCCGCGCGGGCACCCCGCTGCGCGACCTGCGCGAAGCGGTCGCGCGCGCGGGGCAGCAACTGGCCATCGACCCCCCGTTCCCCACCGCCACCGCGGGCGGCACCGTGGCCACCGCCACCTCCGGCCCCGGCCGGTACCACTTCGGCGGCGTGCGCGACCTGCTCATCGGCGTCACCGTCGTGCTCGCCGACGGAACCACCACCACCTCCGGCGGCACCGTCGTCAAGAACGTCGCGGGCTACGACCTCGGCAAGCTCTACACCGGCTCCTTCGGCACCCTCGGCGTCATCACCGAGGTCGTGTTCCGCCTGCACCCGCTCCCCGCCGAACGCCGCTGGATCACCGCCACCGCCGAGAGCACCGCCGACGCCGCCGCCCTCGTCGCCGCCCACCGGCGCAGCCGCGCCGCGCCCACCGCCCTCGAACTCGACCGCCCCGAACCGGGCGCGCCCCTCACCGTCAGCGTCCAGCTCGAAGGCAGTCCCGGCACCACCCACGACCGCGCCACCGAACTCGCCCGCAGCACCGGCGGCCAGGTCAGCGAACGAGCCCCCGCCTGGTGGGGGCAGGCGCCCGCCACCGGCACCCGGCTGCGCCTCGGCACCGAACCCGCCGCCCTGAGCGGCCTCCTCGACACCGCCGACCGCGCCGCCCGCGACACCGGCCTCCCGCTCGCCCTGCGCGGCTCCGCCGGGCTCGGCGTGCTGCACGCCTTCTTGCCGGAGCACGCCGAACCGGGCGCCGTGCGCGATCTCGTCACCGCGCTGCGCGCCCACCCCGGCTACACCGCCGTCGAACGCGCCGAACCCGCCGTGCACGGCCTCCTCGACCCGCAAGGGCCGCGCCCCGCGGTGCTGCACGCCCTCCACCGGCAGATCAAGGACCGCTTCGATCCCGAACACCGGCTCGCCCCCGGCCGCCTAGCGGGAGGAACACCATGACCGGATCGTTCAGCAGCCCCGACCCGGAACGGCGCGCCCTCGTCGACGACTGCGTGCACTGCGGGTTCTGCCTGCCCACCTGCCCCACCTACGACCTGTGGGGCGAGGAGATGGACTCCCCGCGCGGGCGAATCCAGCTGATGAAGGGCGGTCTCGAAGGCGAACCGCTCACCAGCACCGTCGTCGGCCACATGGACGCTTGCCTCGGCTGCATGGCCTGCGTCAGCGCCTGCCCCTCCGGGGTGCGGTACGGGCCGCTCATCAACGACACCCGCGCCCAGATCGAGCGTGAACACCCCCGCGCACTCGGGGAGCGGCTGCTGCGCACCGCGATCTTCACCGTCTTCCCGCACCCGCGCCGACTGCGCGCGCTGCGCGGCCCCCTCGCCCTCTACCAGCGGCTGCGCCTCGGCGCCCTGCTGCGCCGCACCGGGATCAGCGAGCGGCTGCCCTCACGGCTGCGCACCGCGGAATCGCTCGCGCCACCCATCACCCGCGCGCCCCGGCTCGGCCACCGCGTCCCCGCGCGAGGCCGGCGGCGCGCCACCGTCGGCCTGATCACCGGCTGCGTGCAGAGCGCGTTCTTCCCCGACGTCAACGCCGCCACCGCCCGCGTCCTCGCCGCCGAGGGCTGCGACGTCGTCATCCCGCCGAAACAAGGTTGCTGCGGCGCGCTCAGCGAGCACTCAGGACGCGAAGAGGAAGCCATCGCGTTCGCGCGGAACCTCCTCGACACCTTCGAGGACGCCCGCGTCGACCACGTCGTCATCAACTCCGCCGGGTGCGGGTCCACGCTCAAGGACTACCCGCGGCTGCTGCGGCACCACCCCCAGCACGCCGCGAAGGCCGAGCGATTCGCCGGGCAGGTCCGCGACATCGCCGAACTGCTCGCCGAACTCGGGCCCGTCGCCACCCGCCACCCGCTGCCCGTCACCGCCGCCTACCACGACGCCTGCCACCTCAGCCACGGTCAGGGCATCCGCGCCCAGCCGCGCGCGCTGCTGCGGGACATCCCCGGGCTCGACCTCCGCGAGATCAACCGGAGCGAGCTGTGCTGCGGCTCCGCCGGGATCTACAACCTGCTGCAACCCGACGCGGCCCGAGAGCTCGGCGACCGCAAGGCCGCCCACGTCAGCGAGACCGGGGCGCGGCTGCTCATCACCGCCAACCCTGGTTGCTCCATGCACATCCGGGCCGCTCTCGAACGCCGCGGAGACCACGTCGCCGCGGCCCACACCGTCCAGGTCCTCGACGCCTCGATCCGAGGAGCCCCGCCGACCACCCTGCTCACCTGACGCCGGGGTGAGAGGAAGGGAACCTTTCTGCCACCGGTGGCAGAAAGGTTCCCTTCCTCTCACCGGCCAACCGCGCGGAGCGGCCGGCGGTCAAGCCGCTGGACGCACCCCGGGACGGCTCCGGACGGCGCTACCGAGCTGCCCCGGCCGCGGTTATGGTCGCCGTCTCACGGTGGCCTCCGCCCCGAAGGAGTGGTCGTGTACCAACAGGTCCTGGCCCCGCTGTTCGGATCGCTCGGTTGGAGCGCCCTGGCCGCCTCGCTGCCGCTGCTCGTGCTGTTCGCCCTGCTCGGACTCGTGCGGATGACGGCGTGGAAGGCCTCGCTCATCGCACTGGCCGTGGCGCTCGCGGTCGCGATGGTCATCTACCCGATGCCCGCGGACCAGGCGTTGCTCTCAGCCGCGCTCGGTGCCGCGTTCGGGTTCTTCCCGATCCTGTGGATCGTCATCAACGCCATCTGGATCTACCAGATGACCGTGATCACCGGGCACTTCGACGTGCTTCAGCGCAGCTTCTCCCGGATCAGCGGGGACCGGCGCATCCAGGCCGTCATCATCGCGTTCTGCTTCGGGGCGCTGCTCGAAGCGCTGGCGGGCTTCGGCACGCCCGTCGCGATCACCACCGTCATGCTGCTCGCACTCGGGATCAGCCCGATGACCTCCGCGGTCGTCGCCCTGGTCGCCAACACCGCGCCCGTCGCCTACGGCGCGCTGGCCTCCCCGCTGGTCACCCTCGCCAGCGTCACCGAACTGCCGCTCGCCGAGCTCGGCGCCCTGACCGGCAGGCAGACCCCGGTACTCGCGGTGTTCGTACCGGTCGTCCTGGTCGGCATCATCGACGGGATGCGCGGCGTGCGGGAGACGCTGCCCGCCACCCTCACCTGCGGGATCACCTTCGCCGTGGCGCAGTTCGTCGCGGCCAACCACGTGTCGGTTCCGCTGACCGACATCATCGCCGCGCTCGTGGCGGCCGGAGCGACCGTCCTGCTGCTGCGCGTGTGGTCGCCATCCGGTGCCGAGCCACCCACCACCGCGAACCCGGACGGCCGCACCCAGGTGCTGCGCGCCCACGCCCCCTACCTGATCATCATCGCGGTGTTCGTCGCCGCCCAGCTCGGCCCCGTCGCCGACCTGCTCGACGCCACCACGGTCACCTTCGGTTGGCCCGGGCTCGACGTCCGGGATGCCGGCGGGGAGATGCTTTCGATCACGGAGTTCAAGTTCAACTGGCTGTCGGGAGCCGGATCGCTGCTGCTCATCGCCGGCCTGCTTACCATCCCCGCGATCGGGATCGGAGGTCGTGCCGCGCTCGGCCGCTACGGCGCCACCTACCGGCAGCTCGCCTGGCCGATCGTCACCGTGATGACAGTGCTCGCGATCGCCTACGTCATGAACACCTCGGGGCAGACCGCGACGCTCGGGACCTGGATGGCCGCGGCCGGTGGGCTGTTCGCGTTCCTCTCGCCGATCCTCGGCTGGCTCGGCGTCGCCGTCACCGGATCGGACACCTCGTCGAACTCGCTGTTCGGAGCACTGCAGGTCACCGCAGCAGAACACGCCGGGATGGACCCGATGCTGGCCGCCGCCGCGAACGGCTCCGGCGGCGTGCTCGGCAAGATGATCTCCCCGCAGAACCTGGCGATCGCCGCCGGAGCCGTCGGCATGGCGGGGCGGGAGGGCGACCTGTTCCGCCGTGTCCTGCCCTTCAGCCTCGGCTTCCTGCTGATCATGTGTTTGCTGGTGTTCCTCCAGTCGACACCGGTGCTGGCCTGGATGACCCAGCTGTGAGGGGGAGCCCCTCTGCCACCACCCGCCCCACCCCGGGCGACCCCTCCGCCCCGTCGCGGACGCCGCGAGAAAGGGAACCTTTCTGTCACCGTTGGCAGAAAAGCGCCCTTCCTCGCTGTCGCGGGGATTGACTGTGACAGTGGTGGTGTCACACTCTGGATGGAGCATCAGGCCGCAACGAGGAGGCACGCCGCCCATGTCCGAGGCGCTCGTCTACGACGCGATCCGCACTCCGCGGGGTCGCGGCAAGAACACCGGATCGCTGCACGGGACCAAACCGATCAGCCTGGTAGTCGGCCTGATCGATGAACTCTGCAAGCGCCACCCGGAACTGGACCCCGCGCTGATCGACGACCTCGTCCTCGGCGTCGTCTCGCCAGTCGGAGACCAGGGCGCCGACATCGCGAAGACCGCGGCCCTCGCCGCCGGACTGCCCGACACCGTCAGCGGCGTCCAGCTCAACCGGTTCTGCGCCTCCGGCCTCGAAGCCGTGAACACCGCCGCGCACAAGGTTCGCTCCGGCTGGGAGGACGCGGTGCTGGCGGGCGGCGTCGAATCGATGTCCCGCGTGCCGATGGCCTCCGACGGCGGCGCCTGGGCGATGGATCCCGAGACCAACTACGACACCTCCTTCGTCCCGCAGGGCATCGGCGCCGACCTGATCGCCACCGTCGAGGGCTTCGACCGCGCTACCGTCGACGCCTACGCGGCCGAATCGCAGGCCCGCGCCGCGAAGGCGTGGGCCGACGGCCGCTTCTCCCGCAGCGTGGTGCCCGTGGTCGACCGCAACGGCCGCACCGTCCTCGACCGGGACGAGCACATCCGCGCCGACACCACCGTCGACAGCCTCGGGAACCTCAAGCCGTCGTTCGCCGGCATCGGTGACATGGGCGGATTCGACGCGGTGGCCCTGCAGAAGTACCACTGGGTCGAGAAGATCGACCACGTCCACACCCCCGGCAACTCCTCCGGGATCGTCGACGGCGCTGCGCTGGCGCTCATCGGCAGCGAGCGCCTCGGCGAGCGCACCGGGCTGCGCCCCCGCGCCCGCATCGTGTCCGTGGCGCTCAGCGGCGCCGACCCGACGATCATGCTGACGGGTCCCGGCCCCGCCGTGCGCAAGGCGCTGGCCAAGGCGGACATGAGCATCGACCAGATCGACCTGATCGAGATCAACGAGGCCTTCGCCGCGGTGCCGTTGCGGTTCATGCGCGAGTTCGGCGTCTCGCACGAGAAGGTCAACGTCAACGGCGGTGCCATCGCGATGGGGCATCCGCTCGGTGCGACCGGAGCCATGATCCTCGGGACGCTCCTGGACGAGCTCGACCGTCGCGAGCAGCGCTTCGGCGTCGCCACCCTCTGCGTCGGTGGCGGCATGGGCATCGCCACCATCGTCGAGCGGCTCAGCTGACCCCACCCGCACCCGGAGCCGCCCCGGCCGCTGCGCACCGCGAGGAAGGGAACCTCTCTGCCACTGGTGGCGGAGAAGCTCCCTCGCTCGCACCGTCCGCCGCAGCCCGGACCGCGCGCTCGCGAACCACGAAGGACGTTTCCGCCATGAGCGAGCAGAGCACCATCCGCTGGGAGCAGGACGACGACGGCATCGTCGTGCTCACCCTCGACGACCCCCAGCAGCAGGCGAACACGATGAACGACCGCTACCTGCGGTCGATGGAGGAGACCGTCAACCGCCTCCAAGCCGAACGAGACACGATCACCGGGATCGTCATCACCTCAGCTAAGAAGACCTTCTTCGCCGGGGGAGACCTGCGCGACCTCGTGCGGGTCCGCCCGTCCGGCGTCGAGCAGTTCGCCCAGGTCAGCGCTGCCTCCAAGCGCCAACTGCGCATCCTGGAAACACTGGGCGTCCCCGTCGTGGCCGCGCTCAACGGCACGGCGCTCGGCGGCGGTCTGGAGATCGCGCTGGCCTGCCACCACCGCATCGCCCTCGACGGCCCGAAGACCCGCTTCGGCCTGCCCGAGGTCACCCTCGGCCTGCTGCCAGGAGCGGGTGGCGTCGTGCGCACGGTCCGGTTGCTCGGCATCGCCGACGCACTGCTCGAGGTCCTCACCCAAGGGCAGCGGCTGCGCCCCGGGAAAGCCCAGGAGATCGGCCTGGTGGACGAGGTCGTGGCCGACGCGGAAACGCTCCTGAACAGGGCCAAGGAGTGGATCAGGGCCAACCCGGACGCCGTGCAGCCGTGGGACGCGAAGGGCTACAAGATCCCCGGCGGTGCCCCGTCGAACCCGAAGGTCGCCGCGAACTTGCCAGCCTTCCCCGCGAACCTGCGCAAGCAGCTCAAGGGCGCGCCGATGCCCGCGCCGAAGAGCATCCTCGCCGCGGCCGTCGAAGGTGCCCAGGTGGACTTCGAGACCGCGCTCGAGATCGAGGGCCGCTACTTCGTGGAACTGGCCGCCGGCCAGACCTCGAAGAACATGAGCAAGGCGTTCTTCTTCGACCTCCAGCACATCAACTCCGGCGGCAGCCGCCCCGAGGGGCACGAGGCGTGGAAGGCGAGCAAGGTCGCCGTGCTCGGTGGCGGCATGATGGGCGCCGGCATCGCCTACGTGTGCGCGAAGGCCGGTATGCAGGTCGTGCTCAAGGACATCTCGGCTGCCGCCGCGGAGAAGGGCAAGGCCTACTCGGAGAAGATCCTCGACAAGGCCGTCGGCAAGGGCCGCGCCACCGCCGCCGAGCGCGACGAAGTGCTCGCCCGCATCACCCCGACCGACCAGAACGACCGCCTCGCGGGCTGTGACCTGGTGATCGAGGCCGTCTTCGAGGACACCAGGCTCAAGCACCAGGTTTACGGGGAGGTCGAGGGCGTCGTCGAGGGCGACGCGCTGATCGCCTCCAACACCTCGACGCTGCCGATCACGTCGCTCGCCGAGGGCGTGCGGCGCCGCGAGGACTTCATCGGCCTGCACTTCTTCTCCCCGGTCGACAAGATGCCCCTCGTCGAGATCATCTGCGGTGAGCAGACCAGCGACCGGGCGCTGGCCAAGGCCTTCGACGTCGTCCAGCAGATCAAGAAGACCCCGATCGTCGTCAACGACAGCCGCGGCTTCTTCACCAGCCGCGTCATCGGGACCTTCCTGCACGAAGGCGTCGCCATGCTCGGCGAGGGCATTCACCCCGCCACCATCGAGCAGGCCTCGAACCAGGCCGGATTCCCCGCCCCGGTCCTGCAGCTGTTCGACGAGCTCACCCTCACCCTGCCCCGCAAGATCCGCGAAGAGACCAAGCGGGCCGCTGAGGAGGCCGGCGACACCTGGGCGCCGCACCCGGCCGACGCGATCATCGACCGCATGGTCGAGGAGTTCGAGCGCCCCGGCCGTTCCGGCGGAGCCGGGTTCTACGAGTACACCGACGGCGCTCGGACCGGCCTGTGGCCCGGGCTGGTCGAACGGCTCGGTGCGGGCAGCGCGGACCCGGCGCAGGTCGACCTGCGCGATCTCGTCGAGCGGTTGCTGTTCATCCAGGCCATCGAGACCGTCCGCTGCCTCGACGAAGGCGTGCTGCGGTCGGTGCCGGACGCGAACATCGGCTCGATCTTCGGCATCGGCTTCCCCGCGTGGACCGGGGGAGTCGTGCAGTACATGAACGGCTACCCGGGAGGCCTCGCCGGGTTCGTCCGCCGCGCCGAGGAGCTCACCGAACGCTACGGGCAGCGGTTCGCCCCGCCGGAATCGCTCGCCCGCAGGGCCGAGGCCGGTGAGCCCTTCGACCTCGGCGAGCCCGACGCCGAAATCGTCACCGCCACCTCCGCGGCATGACAGCAAGGGGGCTTTCCTGCCACCGGTGGCAGGAAAGCCCCCTGGCACCACCCGGCCCGGCCCGTCCGCGGACGCGGACTCGGGGACTGCGAGGAAGGGAACCTTCCTGTCAGGGATGACAGGAAGGTTCCCTTCCTCGCACCGGGGCGGAGCGCGAAAAGGGGCGCCGGACCGCGAGGTCCGGCGCCCCTTCAACAGCGGGGACGTCCGGGGTGCGCTCGTGCGCGCCCCGGGGTCTGGATCACCGCCCGGGCAGCTGCGGGAGCCCGGTGGCGAGGTCGTGCACGATCTGACCGGGCACGGCGGTGACCTCGTCCGCCCGCGTCATGTCCGCGACCTTTCCGGCGGCGGGCACGACGTCGCCCACCGCGGGCAGGTTCCCGCCGCGCAGGTCGTGCTGGAGCAGTGCGTCGGGCCGGACCGCCGGACCGACCGTGTAGCCCTGCGCCGCGGTGAGCGCGAAGGCGGTGTCACCGGCGGACACGCCCTGGTGGTCCTCCTGGCGCGGTCCGACCTCGGCCTCGAGGAAGCCGCCACCGGGCGAGTGCTTGTCGACGAGCCCGGTGTGCCGGGGTTCGACCTCGACGCCGATGGTGGGGCGGGTCTTGGTGAGCTCCTCCAACCGGAGCCGCTCCTGCCCGATGTGCCGGGTGATGCGGGCGGGCTTGCCCTCGCTGAGCAGCGGTTCTCCATCGCTGAGCTCTCCGGCGACGCCGTGCGTGGTGGTGACGATGTCGGCACCGACCTGCTTGACGACGTTGGGAGCGCCGAGACGCAGCTGCGCGTCCACGCAGGGTGCCTTGGTGCTGTGGAACCCAGGAGCGTCCTGCGCTCGGCAGGCGTCCACCGGCACGGTGGCGCCGATGGTGTCGGGCACCGCGGACAGGTCCGGCTCGGCGAGTGCGGGTCCCGGCGCCGCAGCGGCGGTGCCGGCTCCGGCGGCGGCGAAGCCCGCGGCCACGACGGCTGCTTGCAACGTGCGCGTGGTCCAGGGGCGCAAGATCAGTTCTCCTCGGGGTGTCGCGGGTGTGGCGCGGTTCCCGGCCCGGCTCCGGGGTGCGAGGCCGGGGCGGGAACCTGTGCGTCCGTCCGGTGGGCGCGGACCCGAGCGGGTGGCCGTGCCGTGCTGGACGATCAACGCGCTCCACATCGGCGCATCAAGATCCGCACTTGACACCCCGCTCGCGGATAACCCTCGATCGAGTGGATCTAGCCGATTCATCCGGCGGAGTGAGGGAAGGTCAGTCCGAGGGCAGCAGGCTGGGGCTGATCAAGGCCATGAGGTGCTGGGTGGCGTGCTCGGCGGTGATCTCGGGTCGCTTCTCCCGCCAGTACGCCAGCCGCTCGCAGGCGCCGATGATCGACTCGGCGAAGGCCTCCAGCTGGAGCTGGTCCAGATCGGGGCGGGAGGTCTCCAGCAGTCTCGCGGTGAAGCCGGTCTGCTGCTCCCGGGTGGCCTCGAGCGCGGTGTTGACGGTGGCGACGGGGATCGCGGCTTCGGTCCGCAGCAGCGCCCAGGCCTGGGCGTGGTCGTCGGCGAAGCGGAAGAACGCCAGGATGCAGTCGTGCAGCAGGCGGTCCGGTGAGCCCGCGGCACCCTCGGCCGCGGCCGTGGTGGCGTCGAGCAGCTCCCGGCGCGCGCGTTCGACGCAGGCGAGCAGCAGTCCCTCCTTGGAGCCGAAGTACTCGTAGAGCATCGGCTTGGACAGGCCCACGCCCTGCGCGATGTCGTCCATGGAGGTGGCCTGGTAGCCGCGGGTCGCGAAGACGTGCTCGGCGACGGCCAGGATCTGTCGCTCTCGCTCCGCTCTGGGCAGGCGCTTGCGCCGTTCGGTGGGGAAGGGGCTGTCGCCGGCCTGCTGCACGTTCACGGTCCAACCCTATCGAGAACTGCCCGAATGAACCCTACCGAAGGTAACTTACTGATAGTAGGCTACTGGAAGTAGGGAAATCAGGTCGACCAGGGAGGCTCCAATGGCCCAGGCGCCAGGGCAGCGGCACCACACGTCCGTCGTCATCGTGGGCACCGGGTTCGCCGGTCTCGGCACGGCGATCAAGCTCAAGGAAGCGGGCATCCACGACTTCGTCGTGCTGGAGAAGGCCGAGGACCTCGGCGGAACCTGGCGCGACAACACCTACCCGGGCTGCGCCTGCGACGTTCCCTCGCTGATGTACTCCTTCTCCTTCGAGCAGAACCCGGACTGGTCCCGGTTGTTCGCCGAGCAGCAGGAGATCTCCGACTACCTCCAGCGCTGCGCGGACAAGTACGGCATCCGCGAGCACATCCGCTACGGCGCCGAGTTCACCGGAGCCGAGTACGACGACGAGCAGCACCGCTGGCACGTGTCGACCGCCTCCGGCGCGGAGTACGTCGGCCGGGCGCTGGTCTCCGGCCTCGGTGCCCTGCACATCCCCAGCTACCCCGAGCTCGACGGGCTGGAGCGCTTCCAGGGCGAGGTGTTCCACTCCGCGGACTGGAACCACGACTACGACCTCACCGGCAAGCGGGTCGCCGTCGTCGGCACGGGTGCCAGCGCCATCCAGTTCGTGCCGCGCGTCGCCCAGCAGGCCGCCCGGCTGCACCTGTTCCAGCGAACCCCGCCTTGGGTCCAGCCGAAGCCCGACCGCGTCATCCCGAAGTGGGTGCGCACCCTGTTCCGGCGGGTCCCCCCGCTGCAGCGCGCCGCCCGCGCCGCGATCTACTGGACCTTGGAGTTCCGCTCGGTCGCCGTGTTGCGCAGCCGGTTCCTCGGCAAGATCTCCGAGCACCTCGCCCGGCGCTACATCCGCCGCGCCGTGCACGACCCCGAGGTGCGCGAGGCCGTCACGCCCCGCTACTCGATGGGCTGCAAGCGGATCCTGCTCTCCAGCGACTACTACCCGGCCCTCAACCGGCCCAACGTCGACCTGCGCACCAGCGGGGTGGCTGAGGTGAAGGAGAGCTCGGTCGTCACCGGCGACGGGGAGGAGCACCCCGTCGACGCGATCATCTTCGGCACCGGATTCCACGTCACGGACGCCTTCGACCACCTCGACATCACCGGGCGCGGCGGGCGGAAGCTGCGGGACGCCTGGAAGGACGGCATGGAGGCCCACCTGGGCATGACGGTCTCCGGCTTCCCCAACCTGTTCTTCCTGCTCGGTCCCAACACCGGGCTCGGGCACAACTCGGTCGTGTTCATGATCGAATCTCAGATCAACTACGTGCTCAGCTGCCTGCGCCCGATCCACCGCGGCGAGATCGGCCAGCTCGACGTGCGCCAGTCCGCGCAGGACGAGTTCAACCGCGATATCCAGCACCAGCTCTCCGACGCCGTCTGGTCCGCGGGTGGCTGCCAGAGCTGGTACCTGGACGTCAACGGCGTGAACCGGACCATCTGGCCCGGCTTCACCTGGAACTACTGGCTGCGCACCCGCAAGGCCGACCCGGCGGACTTCGAGATCACCGCGGCGGCCCGGCGTTGATGCTTCGCACGAGCGTTCGATACACTCGGTGCGTCGTTGTTGGAACAGCCCCGGCTGACTTCACCCGGTGTGGGGCCGCAGGGCGGGGCGCATCCTGCTAGGGGCTCCGATGCCACAGGCCCGCACGTTGTCGACCGAGCAGATCCGGGAGCTGCGCGAAGAACTGTCGTCCGGCGGCACGCCCACGGTGTGGTTCACCTCCGCTGCGGTCGGAGTGCCGGAAGGGCGCTCCGGCAAGGTCATCGCGCTGGACGATCCGGCCGAGGGCGACTTCATCCAGATCCGCCCCGCCAGCTCCAAGGACGTGCTGTCCTTCTCGGCCGCTGAGGTGACCCTGGAGAAGCCGCCGCGCAAGCGGAAGGAACCCGAACCGGCCTCCCCCGCCCGCACGCCCGAGCCGCCGAAGGTCGCGGCCAAGGCACCCGCACCGAAGCAGCCCGCCGCGCGCCCGGAACCGGTGCGTCCGGAACCGGCTCGCGCCGAGGCGGCCGAGCCCGCGGCGAAACCGGCCGCCCCCGCCGCTCGCCGCAAGCCGAAGCCCCCGGCAGGGGCCACCGTGATGCTCACCGCGGACCAGGCGGGGCAGTGGAACGTGGAGGTCAGCACCGGAAAGAAGCGGGTGCTGCGGCCCACCCCCGTCTCCGCCTCAGCCGTCGCCCAGGCGGCCAAGTCGCTGCACGAGGACGTGGCCGCCGCCGTCGAACCGCTGCTGGAGGCGGCGCGGGACCAGCAGCGCGAGCGCGTCGAGCAGCTTCAGCAGCAGCTCGCCGACGCCCAGCGCATGCTCGACGAACTCACCGAGTGACCCCTCCCGCAACCCGCTGCCGGGCGACTGGCCCCGGCCCGGGAGGTGGTAGGAAGGGAATCTTCCTGCCACGGGTGACAGGAAGATTCCCTTCCTGCCACCCTGCGGGCGCGCGGTTGGTCGGCGGAGCGGCGCCTAGAATCGTGGCGTGACACGAATGCTGACCCCGCGCTGGCTGCTGCTGCACGTGGTGTTCGCGGCGGCGGTGATCGCGACGGGTTTCCTCGCCTGGTGGCAGTGGGACCGGGCGCACGAGGCGGGCGGCAGCTTCCAGAACCTCGGTTACGCCCTGCAGTGGCCGCTGTTCGGCGTGTTCACGCTCTGCATGTGGTTCTGGCTGATCCGCATGGAAGTGCACAGGCGGGACGACGGGCCCGCCCGGTACGGCGCGGAACCGGCGGCCTCCGCGCCCGAGCCGCAACCGGTGCGCAAGCGACCGCTCGTGCCGCCGCCCGCGCCGCGCGTCGACGCCGACGAGGACCCGGTGCTCGCGGAGTACAACCGCTACCTCGCCGAGCTCGACGAAGCGGAGCAGCGGGCCCGCTGATCGTCAGTTGAACGTGATGTCGCCGTTGATCTGCTCGGTCTGAACCAGGGTCCGCACCGAACCGGTGTTCTGGTTCACCACCCGGCTGCGCGTGGCGGACAGGTCGTGGTGCACCTCCGCGCCCGCGGCGCGCAGCTGCTCACCGAACTCCGGATCGTCCTGCGCGACCCGGTCCAGTCGCTCTGCCAGGGCCCTGATCTGCGGTTCTCCCGCATCGCCGGTCTGCGCGGACTCCAGCGCCGCTCGCGTCTCCGAATCCACCTCGCCCCGTCTGCGCAGCAGGCCGCGGACCTTGTCCAGCGCGCCCTGCGCAACCGTCCCCAACGCCGTGGCGAGCTGTCCGCCGAGCGCGTTCGCCAGCGAATCGAAGAACGGGTCGACCATGAGTTTCCTCCGCGCGATCTCGGTGCTCCCGAGTGTAGGTGTTCGCTGCGGCGCACCGGCCCGTTCTACGCCGATCCGCACTGCGATCGGCGGTACGCACCCGGTGATGGTGATCTTCGAGGATTCTCGTGCCCGTCCGTTGCGCCGCTCGGTGGAATTTCGCCGCGTTTCCAGGGAGAACGGTGGTTCCGGAACGTCAGCCGGAGGTCGGCCACGACAGGCCGGTGTGATATCAACGGAGTGACCGACGGAGCAGTTCCAGTGATCTCGCGGCAGAGCTGCCGCGCCTCCCGGAGCGCTCGGAGCCGCCGCCCCGGCCTGGAGACCGGGCCCGCGGGCAGCGGTCGAGATCAGGTCTTCGTAGACATGCGGTGATTGGGGCTGGCGTGCGCAGCGGCGTGCTGTTGAAGATGTTCGGGCTGTGCGTACTGGCCGGTGTGCTGGTCGCCTGCCTGATGATGCCGATGGCGACCGGTGCCGGCGCCGTCGTGAACCAGGCCACCGAGGCCATGGCGAGCATGTCCAGCTCGCTGGCGAAGCGGAACATGCCGCAGGTCTCGGTCGTCACCGACAAGGACGGCGAACCGATCGCCCACTTCTTCGAGGACTACCGGGTCGAGACGAAACCGGAGCAGATCTCCGGCTACATGAAGGCCGCGATCACCGCGGTCGAGGACCGCCGGTTCTGGAACCACGACGGCGTGGACTGGCAGGGCACCATGCGCGCGCTCGCCAAGAACGTCAGCACGGGCGGAACGGCCCAGGGCGCCTCCACGATCACGCAGCAGTACGTGAAGAACTACCTGGTGCACGTCGTCGCCCAGAACGAGGTCGACGCGGAGAAGGCCAAGGAGACGACGATCGCGCGAAAGCTGCGCGAAGCGAAGATCGCCGTCGAGCTCGAGCGCACCATGACCAAGGAGGAGATCCTCACCGGATACCTCAACGTGGTGCCGGTGGGCAACCAGACCTTCGGCGTCGGGGCCGGCGCGCAGACCTACTTCGGCACCACCCCGGACAAGCTCACGATCTCCCAGTCGGCGCTGCTCGCCGCGGTCGTCAACCAGCCCGGCTCGTTGAACCCGCGGTCCAACCCGTCCGAGGCGTTGCAGCGTCGCAACCTCGTGATCGACCTGATGACGGACCCGCACAACCGGCTCCGCATCAGCGAGGAGGACGCGGAGATCGCCAAGCAGGAGCCGCTCGGCCTCACCCCGCAGCTCGGGCGGCCGCCGAACGGCTGCGTCGGCATCGGTGACGGCACCACCGACGGCTTCTTCTGCGAGTACGTGCGTCACTACCTGGAGCGTTCCGGTATCGACGACGAGAAGCTGGAGAAGGGCGGCTACACGATCCGCACCACGCTGGACCGCAAGTCCAGCGACGCGGCGAAGGAAGCCGCGAAGAAGCAGGTCCCGACCCAGACCGATGGCATCGCCAACGCCATGGCCGTGGTGGAGCCCGGCACGGACAAGCACAAGGTCCGCGCCCTCGTCGCCAACCGCGACTTCGGCAACGACCCCAACGCCGGCCAGACCGCCTACGACATCGTCAGCAGGGTGCAGCCCTTCGGCGCCGGGTCGATCTACAAGGTCTTCACCGCGGCCGCGGCCATCGAGCAGGGCATGGGGATCTTCGACAACGTCCCGGTGCCCGCGACCTACACCTCCAGCGTCTACAAGAACGGGACCAACCCCTACACCGTCGGCAATGCCGAAGGCGTGCGGCCCGGTGACCGCACCTTGCAGATGGCGCTCGCGACCTCGCCGAACACCGGTTTCGTCGCCTTGCAGGAGCGGGTCGGGCTCAACAACGTCGTCGACATGGCCTCCAAGCTCGGCCTGCGCCAGGGCATGAACGGCGTCAACAGCAGCGGCTCCACCCTCGACGACGACGGCTCCAACGGGCCGTCCCAGGCGGAAGCGGTCAAGCGGAACAAGCGCGGCGCGTTCACCCTCGGCTACACGCCGACCAGCGTGCTCGAGCTGTCGAACGTGGGCGCCACCATCATGAGCGGCGGCACCTACTGCCCGCCGACGCCGCTGGAGGAGATCCGCGACCGCAACGGCAACGAAGTCCCGATCAAGGAGGCCCCCTGCGAGCAGGTCATCTCCCCTGAGGTCGCCGGTCAGCTCGCGCAGGGCATGAGCAAGGACGACACCGACGGCACCTCCAGGGCCGCGGCTCAGGCCGTGGGCTGGAACCGGCCGATGATCGGCAAGACGGGCACGACGCAGGAGAGCAAGTCCGCGGCGTTCCTGGCCGCCACCCCGCAGCTGTCCGGTGCGGTCCTGACCTACGCCGACGGCTCCCGCCCCCGCGGCATCTGCGACGGCGGCGGCGAGGCCCCGCCGTACCTGTGCGGCGAGGGCAACATCTTCGGCGGCAAGGTGCCCGCGCGGACCTGGTTCGACGCGATGACCCGGATCCACGAGGGGCTGCCGGTGATCCCGCTCCCAGGCGGTCCGCCGCCCGCACCGTGATCGAAACCGCGGCGCGATGAGGGGCCGTCCGCTTCGGCGGACGGCCCCTCCCCGTCTTCGACACGGGTCGGTGGCAGGAAGGTTCCCTTCCTGCCACCGACCCGCGACGGGATCAGCGGCGGCTCAACCGGCGGACGCCGCGAGAAAGCCCGGACGGTTCTTCCTCGCCGGCCTGCACCGGGAGCTTCCCGAGCAGCACCAGCAACAGCACCGCCAACGCCAGCACCAGCCAGCCGGACCAGCCGAGCAGTCCCGAGCTGATGTTGTCCACCGGGCTGCCCGAGGCGCTGAACAGGATCCCGAACCCGGCCGCCGCGTTGACGAAGCCGCGCGCGATCGCGGCGGGCCAGACGTTCCCGGAAGCCAGTCGCAGCCAGCCCAGCAGCGCGCTCAGCAGCACGCAGAAACAGCCCATCATGATGAACGCGACCACGACCGGCGCGTTCGGGTAGTTGTAGCCGAGGATCAGCAGCGGGGCGTGCCACAACGCCCACAGCAGGCCCGTCACCAGGAACGCGGCCGGCTGCCCCAGCGGCAGCAGCGCTGAGGTCAGGTATCCGCGCCACCCGATCTCCTCGCCGATCGCCGGCAGCACGTTGAGCCAGCCCAGCAGCACCACCTGGACGAACTGCACCAGCACCAGCGACGGCGGGATGCCCTCGCCCGCCGAGCCGAACTGCTCCGCCAGACCCGAGAACCCGGTCCAGTCCGCCCGGTAGACGCCCAGCAGCGAACCGAGCAACAACGCCAGCAGCATCAGCACCAGCGGGCCCAGCCACGCCAGCACCGCCTTCCCCCACCAGCTCCGCGGCCCGCCGCCGCCGATTACCCCCACCGCGCGCCACGGGGCCGGTACGGGACTGATCCACCTGGTCACCACCACGGCGGACACCGCGGGCACGAACAGCATCGCCACCAGCAGCAGCGGCGCCCACTCCCACGTCAGCCCCGCACCCGTCACCCACAGCGGGACGGTCATGGCCCACGAGATCGCGTAGGTCAGCCCGACGAAACTCAGCACGCCTCGAACATCAACCCGATCACCCACCCCACCATCCTGCCAACCACCCGCTCGCCCCCGCGCGATGCTGCGAGGAAGGGAACCTTTCTGCCACCGGTGACAGAAAGGTTCCCTTCCTCGCAACGACCCCCGTGACAGCATGAGACGCATGACGACCTTGCTGCCTTCCACGGAACGGGCGCTGCTCAGACGGCTGGCCATCGAGCAGAGTCACAGCCGCGTGCCCTCGATGACCGCGGGTATCGTCCGCGACGGCCATCCCATCTGGACCGGCAGCAGAGGGCTCGTCTCGGGACGGCCGCCGACCTCGGACACCCAGTACCGCGTCGGGTCCATCACGAAGTCCTTCGTCGCCACCCTGGTGCTGCGTCTGCGCGACGAAGGTCGTCTCAACCTGGAGGACAAGCTCGACCAGCACGTGCCGGGCACGGCCATCGGAGATCGCAGCATCGCTCGCCTGCTCTCCCACACCAGCGGCCTCAGCGCGGAACCCGTGGGGGAGTGGTGGGAACGCACGCCAGGCGGCTCGGCCGACGACCTGGTGGCAGGGGTCGACCAGGACGCGATCCGGCCTCGCCCGCGGCACGGTTTCCACTACTCCAACACCGGATTCGGAATCTTGGGAGAGCTGGTCGGTCGGCTGCGCGGGCACTCCTGGTACGAGGCCCTGGAGCAGGAGGTGCTGCTCCCGCTCGGCCTCAGCAGGACGACGTTCGGGCCCGAGAGCCCGCACGCCCAGGGCTGGGCCGTGCACCCGTGGGCGGACGTGCTGCTGTCGGAACCCGCGGAGGACGGCGGCGCCATGGCCCCGGCGGGGCAGCTGTGGTCGACCTTGGACGACATGCTCCGCTGGGCGCGGTTCGTCGCCGGGGACACGGCCGAAGTGCTGCATCCGGACACGGTGGCGGAGATGCGCGCGCCTGGGGCCGTGGACGATGGCGACGCATGGCGCGTCGGATTCGGACTCGGATTGCAGCTGATCAGGCACCAGGGACGCAGGCTCGCCGGGCACTCCGGGTCGATGCCGGGCTTCCTCGCCACCGTGATGGCGGACCCCGCGGACACGACCGGCGTCGTCTTCATGGCCAACGCCACCGCAGGCGTCTCGTCGGCACTCATCACCGACCTGCTCGATCTGCTGGAGGCGCACGAGCCGCGAATTCCGGACACGTGGGTTCCCGGCCCGGAGGTCGATCCTGCGCTGCTCGAACTCACCGGCCAGTGGTACTGGGGGCCTTCGCCGTACGTGCTGCGGATCCTCCCGGATGGTCTGCTCGACCTGGTGCCGTGGCAGGGGCGCGGGCGTGCTTCCCGCTTCCGCCGCAACGACGGTGGGACGTGGACCGGCCTGGACGGCTACTACGCAGGGGAGCAACTCCGTTTCGGCCGCTCGGCCGAGGGCACCGTCACTCACCTCGACCTCAACACCTTCATCTTCACCCGCACCCCCTACGACCCCGACGCACCGATCCCCGGCGGGGTCACCCACTGGCGCAGCACCCCCTGACGCGGGGCGGGATTCGAGCAAGGGAACCTCTCTGCCACCCGTGACAGAAAGGTTCCCTTGCTCGTAGCCACTCCGTGCGGCGGTAATTAAGAAGATCAGCGGGTGGCGTCGGACGCTCCAGCGAGTGCTAGCAAGGACCACACCGGGCAAAACCGTTGTGGCAACTGCGGTGGCGGCTCAGATCGCGAGCGGAGCGGAGTTCGTCCGCGTCCTGATGGGAAGAGCTTCCTCGTCCCGGGCAGGCAGGACGTGGGTGCATCGACTGCGCAGAAATTCGGAGAGCATCACCGTCGCCTGCCTGGCCTCGCACGACACCGTCGAGGCGCTGCATGGCCTGGCTGCGTCCGTGCGCGCGTCGCGGCGAACCTGTGACTCGGCGAACTGGCTTCGACTCGCCTGAACCGCAGCGTCAGGCGCGGCCAGCGGCCATCCTGGTAGGCGTGCCCGAAGATCTTCGCGTCACCGCCACCTGGACCATCGCCGCCGTCGAGCTGTCCGAACGGTTCTCGCGCTCATCCGGACCCGGTGGGCAGCACGTCAACACCTCGGACTCCCGTGTCGAGCTCACCTTCGACTTGGAGCATTCGACCCTGTCGGAGCGGATGCGGCAGCGCGCGTTCGAAAGATTGGGAACGCGGATCAGCAACGGCACCATCACGATCGTCGCGTCGGAACACCGCAGTCAGCTGCTCAACAGGCACGCAGCCAGAGAACGCCTCGCCGCGCTGCTCGCCGACGCGGTCGCGCCTGAACCGCCAGCCCGGCGCCGGACCAAGCCCACCGCGGGATCCCGCCGACGTCGGCTCACCACCAAGAAACACCGTGGCCAGGTGAAGCGGCTCCGTCGGCGAGGTGACCCGGGCGACAGCTGAGGCGCGCACGTCGAACGTCGGGCTAGCCTCGGCTGCAGGTACGAGCAGAGAGGACGACGCTCATGCGGACTGCTTGGGTGCTGCCTGGCGGATCGACCTTCGGATCCGTCCAGGCCGGTCTCGCCAGTGCGCTGGCGGAAGCCGGCGTTGAACCCGATCTGCTGGTGGGAACCTCTGCCGGATCGTTGAACGCAGCTTGGATCGCGGGAGATCCTTCGGTTCGAGGCATGACGAAGCTGCGGGAGCTGTGGCGCTCCATGCGGCGATCCGATGTGTTCCCCATCCAGCCGACGCGGATCCTCGCCGGGAAGCTCGGCATCACCAACCACTTGATGAGCAGCGGTGGACTCGCGAGATGGCTCTTCAACACGCTGCCTTACCGCACGTTCGAGCAGGCCGAGGTCGACCTCACGGTGACCGCGACCGACGTCGACACGGGAGCCGCCGTCTACTTCGATCACGGTCCGGTGCTCCCGCCACTGGTGGCCTCTTGCTCGATCCCCGGGTTGTTCCCACCGGTCGAGGTCAGCGGACGGTGGCTCGTCGATGGTGGTGCGGTGGCGTTCATGCCGATCAGTCGGGCCGTGGCGCAGGGGGCGGAGCGGGTGTTCGTGCTCCCGTGCGGGGGCGCCGAGCCGTTCACGTTCGAACGCCCCAAGCGCGGCGTCGGAGCCGTTGCGACGTTGCCCGCGCCCAAAATGCCGCCGCGGTCGGTGAGTGGCGTCAACGGCGCTGCGCTGGGAGCCGCGATGCTCGCCACCGCGCGCCTCGACATGCAGCTGAACTCAACGCGTTGCGAGCTCTACGTGCTCCCCGCGCCTTCCACACTCGGGTTGTCCCCGTACTCGTTCTCGCACTCCTCTGCGCTCATCGACGCGTCCTGGGCGGTGGCGAAGGCGTGGTACCCGCGGGCGCGCCCCCTTTCCGCCGGCCCGGTTGACGCCGCCGGAAATTCTGAATCCGTCAACCCGGCCCCCATCCCCCTCGGCTGATCAAGATGAGGAAGGGAACTTTCCTGTCCCGTGTGACAGGAAGGTTCCCTTCCTGATAAGCCCCTGGTATGGGCGAGGTGAAGATTGCGGGTCCAGATTCCCGGGCGGGTTTGAGCGCCGGAAGGCACGAGCATGGCGTCCGCATCCGGTCCAGGGGGCTGTTCATTTCTCGATTTTTCCGTTACTCGTTCGCGGACTCGATCTGGGCTTCGACGTCGGGACGAGGACGTAGCGCAGCTGCTCGCAGTGCTCGGCGGATGCTGGTGATGACCTGATCTGGATTGTTGAGCAAGTCGCTCGGGAGGATCTGCAGCACCGAAATCCCGTGCACGGCGTAGCGGGTGTTCCGCTTGATCGTCGCGGCGTAATCCGCTTTGGAGAAGTGGAAGGCGACTGAATCGAACTCCACGGCGAGTCCCACGTCGTCGAACCACGCATCGGGAAGACCGATGTACTCCCCGCGCGAGCTGAACACCGGGATGTTCCACGCCGGGTCCGGCAGATCCGAGTTTTTGATCAACTCGAGCGCGTGGAGCTCAGCAGCGGATCTCACGTCGGCCGTCATGGCGGCCAAGATCTCTCTGGGTAGCCCGGTACCACGGCGGTTACCTCGGTCCATTTCCCGCACGAGCGCCTTGGCGGTGCAGCCGGGCACGCGCTGCATCGCCTCGATCAACAAGGCTGCGATTGTTTCCCGCGGCTGCCACGTGCGGGCTGCGTCCATGACCGCCCTAGTGGGCGGAGCCAGCGGAATCCCGTCTTCGGTGACCGCCTCGGGCAGGCGAGTAGTGCGCTCGAACTTGATCCGTTCGCTTCCCTGGATCCGCTTGCCGTGCGGGATCAAGACATGAATCGGAGCACTGTCGTCCGCGGTGGTAAGGCCGTGCAGGCGTGCACCGTGCATGCCTGTGATCATGGCTGTGGGACCGGCGCGCAGCAGGGCTGCTGTGATCAGATCATCTGTGTTCGGGAGCCCTGGTGCGGCGAGGATGATTCCCGGCAGGAGCCGAGTCCACGGACCATCTGCTCGTGCGCGTCGGTAGCTGGTTGATTGTGACACCCCCATCCTCTCCAGCTCGGTGACGTGGAAAACCCGTCGGGGAAGTGATTGCACGAGGGCGGGGACGATGACCGTCGATGACATGCTTTGACTATCAGTGATGAGCAACGAAATGCAGGTGTCGTCATTCGCCGGTGTGTCGGCCGGGGCCATCCAGCGCCCGTCGAAGAGAGGAAGGGAGCGTTCCAGCCACGCATGACTGGAACGTTCCCTTCCTCGTGCTGTCGTCGTCCGATTCTGGGGGGTATCGATTGGCTCGGCTGGTCAATCAGGGCAGCACGGCCATGGCCGCGATCTCGAGGCGGCCAGAGGTCTGGGGTGCGTGATGGCAGAGGACGAACCCGGCTCTTGTCGCGTCGAGCGCGTGAGGAAGGGAACCTTTCTGTCGCCCGTGGCGTGAAGGTTCCCTTCCTCTCGTTCTTCAGGATGGGTGGGGTGGGGGAGGGGGTCGTCGAGGAGGGCTCCCGCGGGGCTGCGGGTAGTTTTGCCCGTTTGCTCGCGGCGCAGTCGAGGGTGGTGCCGCCGGGGTTGACCAGCAGTGCTCCGCGCCGTGGTTCGGCAGGCGTGGTGCGGAGAGCAGGGGCGCGAACACCAGGTGAGGCTGCGGCGACGTGAACCGGACACGGTGAGTGACTGAAAGTGCTACCCGAATGGGGTTTGCCAACCAAATTTGAACATGATTATCGTTACCGCGCGCTAATGGCAACCGTGCGGAGGAGTCGGAGTGGGTCACCTGTTGATGGTGGAGAGCTGGGTCGGGGCGATGAGCACGTTGTTGCCTCGCGGGATCCGGGACGGGGGTCACCGCTTCACCTTCCTGACCCGGGACGTGCACCACTACCTGCGCGCGTGGCGAAGGCCGGAGCCGCACCCGCTGCTCGGTGCCGAGAACGTCCTGACCGCCGAGACCAACGACGTCCCGTCCCTGGTGGAGCACGTGGCGCGCCTGCAACCGGTGCTCGGGTTCGACGGGGTGCTGACCTCCTGCGACTACTACCTGGGCGCCGTCGCGCACCTCGCCGAACACCTCGGTGTGCCCGGCTCCCCGCCGGAAGCGGTCCGCAACGCCTGCGACAAGGGGCGGAGCCGGTTGGTCCTTCGCGAGGCGGGCGTGCCCGGTCCCGCGTTCGCTCTGGCGGAGAGCACCTCCGGGCTGCGTGAAGCCGCCGCCGCGCTGGGTTACCCGCTGGTGATCAAGCCGGTCGACCTGTGCGCGGGCATGTTCGTGCGCACGATCACCAGCGACGCGGAGCTGGGCGAGGCGATGCGCGACCTGGCGGGCTTCCCGGTGAACGCGCGCGGCCAGCGGCGCAGCACCACCGTCCTGCTCGAAGAGCTGCTGACCGGACCTGAGGTGAGCGTGGAGGCCGTGACCTCGCGCGGCAGCACCACCGTCGTCGGAGTGACGGACAAGAGCCTCGGCGGCGACCCCTGGTTCGTCGAAACCGGGCACATGTTCCCCGCCGCGCTCGACGAGGCGACCGAGCGGGCGGTCAGCGCCGTCGCCGTCTCCGCGATCGAGGCGCTGGGGCTCGACGACACCGTCACCCACACCGAGATCAAGCTGACCCCCGCCGGGCCGCGCCTCGTCGAGGTCAACCCGCGTCCGGCGGGCAACCAGATCACCGAACTGATCCGCCGCGTCACCGGTGTCGACCTGCCCGCCGTGCACGCGCAGCTCGCCGCGGGGGAGGCGCCCCGGTTGGCGACGACCGCCTCCGGTGTGGGCAGTGCCGCGATCTCCTTCCTGCTCCCACCGCGGACCGGCCCCATCGCCCGCATCGACGGGGCGGAGGAGAGCCTCGCGGCAGACGGCGTGGTGGACGGGGTCTTCAAGGAGCCCGGTCACGTTGCGGGCGCGGCCAGCAGCAACAACCACTACCTCGGCCACGTGATGACGACCGATCGGCGGCCTGGTGCGGCGCGGAGCCGGGCGGAGGAGGCGATCGCCTCGCTGCGCGTCGTCTACACCGAGGATCTGGTGGGGGCATGAGGGGAACCTCCCTGTCACTCGACCGCTTCGCGGCGGAGGTGGCGGACGGCCTGGCTGGTGACGAGGTCGGCGAGGCGGAGGTGAGCGTCGGATTCCTCACGCAGCAGGGCGCCCGGCACGCCGGCCGGGGGCGCTCCTACCGCAACCACGTGCTGAGCCTCCGCGTGGAGGACGCCGTCGGCTCCTGCGCGGTCGAGCCGGGCCTCCTCACCGATGAGCTCGTCGTGGACTGCGTCGGCAGCCCGGTGCGCGCGCTGCTGCGGCACCCGGAACCTGCGGTGCGGATCGCGGCGCTGGACGCCTACCTGATGTGGCGGCACCCGCACCACGAGCACGGCGAGGAAGTGCGCCTGCGGCGCGGCAGCTCCCTGAACAAGTCCGTGCAGCGCGCCCAGCAGGTCGTCGACCTGCTGCCGACGCACGTCGGCCGGGTGCTGGTGATCGGCGTGGTGAATTCGTTGCTGGAGCGGCTGCGCCACCGCGGGGTGAACTACGTCGCGTGCGACCTCAAGGGCGGCACGACCGAGTGGGGTGAACCGATCGCGCGGGACGCGATGTCCGAAGTGGACGGATGTGATGCGGTTCTGGCGTCTGGGATGGTCGCGGGCAACGGCACCTTCGACCCGTTGCTCGGCCGGGCCAGGGACACCGGCATCCCGCTGGTCCTGTTCGCCCAGACCGCGAGCGGGATCCTGCCGTGGTTCCTCGGCTCCGGGGTGACCGCGATCTCCGCCGAGCCGTACCCGTTCTTCTGGCTCGACGGCGGTCCCAGCTCGATCTACCGCTACCCGCAGAAACCGGGGAAGGATCTTCGTTGATCGACGTGAGCACCAGCCCGGCCAACCCCGATCTGCTGTCGCTGCTGCGGGACACCCCGGTCACCCGGATCAGCACCCCGCTCCCGGGCGAGCACCCGGGCTTCTGGGCGAAGCTGGAATGCCTCGGTGCCGGGGGGATGAAGGCGCGCGCCGCCGTGTCGATGCTGCGCGGAGCCCGCGAACGCGGCGACCTCCGGCCCGGCGACCCGGTGGTGGAGTCGACCAGCGGCACCCTCGGTGTGGGCCTCGCCTTCGCCGGGCAGGCGCTGGGACACCCGGTGGTCCTCGTCGTCGACCGCGAGCTGGAACGCAGCATGCGGTCGCTGCTGCGCGCGCACGGCGTGCGCACCGAGGTCGTCGAACATCCGCACCCCGTCGGCGGCTGGCAACAGGCGAGGCTCGACCGGGTGCACGAGCTGTGCGCGGAGCTGCCGGGTGCCTACTGGCCCGACCAGTACAACAACCCCGACAACCCGGCGGGCTACGAGCGGCTGGCCGACGAGCTCGTCGCCCAGCTCGGCGCGGCCGACGTCCTGGTGTGCAGCGTCGGTTCCGGCGGGCACAGCGCGGGAGCGGTCCGCGCGCTGCGCCGGCACTGGCCACGGCTGCGCCTGATCGGGGTGGACACCGTCGGTTCGACGATCTTCGGCCAGCCCGCTCGGCGCAGGCTGATGCGCGGGCTCGGCAGCAGCATCTTCCCGCGCAACGTCGCCTACCCGGAGTTCGACGAGGTGCACTGGGTGGGGCCGGTGGAAGCGGTGGACTCCTGCCGCAGGCTCGCCGCGCACTCGTTCGTCAGCGGTGGCTGGAGCACCGGAGCGGTCGCCCGGGTGTCGGCGTGGGCGGCTCGCCGCGAACCCGGGTCCCGAGTGGTCACCGTCTTTCCCGACGGACCGCACCGCTACCTGGACACGATCTTCGACGACGAGTTCTGCCGCGAGCACGGCCTGTTCGACGCGGAGCCCGCGACCAGGCCGACGGAGATCGACGATCCGGCGGGCACTGAGGTGCGGGGTTGGGCGCGCTGCGCGCGCGTCCGCGACCCCGCCCGCGCCTGGGAGGTGCCCGCGTGAGGCTCACCTGGCAGACCGGGACGCTGCGGCTGCGGGAACCATTCCGGATCTCCCGATCGGTCATGCACGAACGGGACGCCGTGTGGATCGAGCTGGACCACGACGGCAGCACCGGGCACGGCGAGGCAGTCACCAGCGTCTACTACGACCTCGACGTGCCGGAGATCGTCGCGCAGCTCGACGGGGTGCGCCCGCTCGTCGCGGAGGCGGTGGATCCCGGCGCGCTCGTCACCGCAGTCCGGCACTGGCCCGGCCTCGCCCCCGGGGTGCGCTGCGCGCTGGACGCGGCCGCCCACGACCTGACCGCCCGCCAGCGGGGCATCACCGTGCGCGCGCTGCTCGACCTGCCACCCACCGGTGAGCTGCCGACCGCCCGCACCATCGGGATCACCGGCACCGAGCACGCCGTGCGCACGGCCCGGGAACTCGTCGGCAGCGGCTTCACCGTGCTCAAGGTGAAGCTGGGCGACGGTCCCGAGGAGCGGGCCAGAGTGGCCGCGATCCGGGAGGCCGCCCCCGATGTGGAACTGCTGCTCGACCCGAACGGAGCGTGGGCGCCTGAGCAGGCGCTGCGGAACCTCGACGCGCTCGCGCCGCTCGGGATCTCGGCGGTGGAACAGCCCGTCGCCCCCGGCTCGCCCGCCGAACTCGGCCGCATCGCCCGCCTCAGCCCCATCCCGGTGATCGCCGACGAGGACGCGCAGACCGTCGCCGACGTGCGCGCGCTCGGCTCCTCCGTGCACGGGGTGAACGTGAAGCTCGCCAAGTGCGGCGGGATCGGTGCCGCGCTCGAGATCGTGGAGGCGGCCCGTTCCGCCGGGATGGACGTGATGCTGGGCTGCCTCGTCGCGAGCTCGCTGGGCATCGCTCCCGCCGTGCACCTCGCCGGATGCGCCCGCTGGATCGACCTCGACGGGCACCTGCTGCTCGCCGAGGACCCGTGGGACGGCATCGGCGGTACCGGTGGGGCGCTGCGGCTCAGCGGCGAGCCGGGGCTGGGCGTGCGGCCCAGGGGCTCGCCGTGACCACCTGGCGGCTCGTCCGCGGCTTCCCGCTCGCGGTGCGGGTGCTGCTGGTGAACCAGCTCGGGGTGAACATCGGCTTCTACCTGCTCATCCCGTACCTGGCCGGATACCTCGGGCACGACCTGGGCATGTCAGCCGCGCTGGTCGGAGTGGTGCTGGGAGTGCGCAACCTGAGCCAGCAGGGACTGTTCCTCATCGGCGGCACCGCCTCCGACCGTTTCGGGGCGCGCGGAGTGATCATCGCTGGGTGCGCCCTGCGGGCCGTCGGGTTCGGACTGTTCGCGCTCGGTCCGTCGCTGCCGGTGCTGCTGCTCGCCTCCGGTATCAGCGGACTCGCCGGCGCGCTGTTCAATCCCGCGGTCCGCGCCTACCTCGCGCAGGAGGCGGGGGAGCGTCGAGCCGAGGCCTTCTCGCTGTTCACCGTGTTCGCCAACACCGGGGCCCTGATCGGACCGCTGCTGGGCAGCGCACTCGTGCTGGTCGGCTTCACCACCTCCGCGTTCGTCGCCGCGCTGGTCTTCGCGCTGCTCACCGCCGCGCAGGTGGTGGTGCTGCCGCGCCGGTCGGTACCACCCGCGCGCGGCAGCGTGCTCGGCCAGTGGCGCGGCGTGCTCGCCGACAAGCGCTTCCTCGCGTTCACCCTGGCGTTGGCCGGGATGTTCACCTTGCAGAACCAGCTGTACCTGGTGCTCCCGGTGGAGGCTGCCCGCCTCACCGGTTCCGGGGGCTCCGTCGCGGCCGTGTTCGTCGTCTCCACGGCGGCCGGACTGCTGCTGCAGGTGCGGATCACGCGGCACTTCCAGCGGGTCTGGTCCCGAGGGCGGTCCATCGCGGTCGGGATGGGCTTGATGGGGATGGCGTTCCTCGCCACCCTCCTCGCCGGAATCGCGCCCCCGGCCGCGCCCCCTGAAGACGCGGCCCGAACGCTGCTCCGGCTGAGTCCGGTGCTGGTGGCGACGTTCGTGCTCACCGCCGGGCTCATGCTGGCGCAGCCCTTCGTCAACGAACTCATCCCCGCGTTCGGCCCGGATTCGCTGTCCGGCACCTACTTCGGGATCTTCTACCTGGCTTCCGGAGTCACCGCCGCTGCGGGGAACGCGTCGATCGGCTGGATCGGTGATCTCGCCCCCTGGGCGCCCTCCGCGCTGTGCCTCGGGATCGGGCTCACCTCCGCGGCCGCGGTCTTCGAGTTGCAGCGGCGCGGCCTCGTCGGACCCGAACCCACCACGACACCAGGAGCTTCCGCGTGCGCAACGACGCCAACTTCCTGACGGACAACCCCGAGCTCTACGAGCACCAGTTCCCCGACCCGGAAAATCTCGCCGCCCGGTTCGTCCTCGACCTCCTCGACCGGTACGGGACGGGCAAGCGACTGCTCGACGTGGGATGCGGCACCGGGCGCGATGCCGCGCACTGGGTGCGCAACGGCTGCGACGTGACCGGCGTCGACAGCTCCACCGCGATGATCGAGCACGCGCGCCGACGGTGCCCGGAAGGGAGGTTCGTGGTGCAGGACATGCGCGAGCTCGACCTCGGCACCGACTTCGACGTGATCACCTGCTTGGACAGCGCGTTCCTCTACTGCCACACCAATGCGGAGCTGGACGGGTTCCTGGCTCGTTGCCGGGCGCTGGTGCGGCCCGGTGGGCTGCTCATCGCGGAGATGCGCAACGGTGCCTTCTTCCTCGGCAACACCGAACTGCTCGACGGAGTCCGGGAGCGGTCGGTCAGCTGGCAGGGCGTCGACTACCGGTCGCGCACCCGGCTGTGGATCGACCACGCCGAGCAGCTGCTGCGCAGGGAGCGCAGCTGGGACTGGCCCGGTTGCCCGGAGGTCCTCACCCAGCGCTCCGCGTGGCGCTTGCTGTTCCCCCGGGAGCTCGACCGGATCCTGGCGCAGGCCGGGTTCGAGGTCCTCGCCCTGTTCGACCACCCGGGTCCCCGCACCGACCCTCCCTGGAGCGCTGACGCACCCCTCAACACCTCGCTCGCAGGCGACCGCCTCCACCTCGTCGCTCGCCCCACCCCTGACCGGCACTGAGAGGAAGGGAACCTTTCTGCCACCAGTGGCAGAAAGGTTCCCTTCCTTCCAACACCGCCGGGTGTGCGGGGAGATCGCTTGTCGGGTTATTTGAAAAAAGTTATCGTTTCCGGTTGGAAGTTGCTGGGAGCGGTGAGGGGTGCGGTGGATGGGGTGGGAGAGGACTGCGACGGCGAGCTCCGTGACGAGGCGGGGTTTCCTCGGGTTGACGGCCGCTGCCGCGTGGACGGGACTATCGGGATGCGCTTCCGGCGGCCCCGGAGCGGGGGCGGGGCCACCACGGGCAGGCGGGCGGTTGCGGGCCGTGTTCCCGGGCGGCGGGGCCGATGAGGTGCTGGATCCGCACACGACCGACCTGTACGCCGAGGTGGCCAGGGCGAAAGCCATGTTCGACAAGCTCGCCGAATACGGCTCGGACATGTCTCCGCAACCGAGGCTGGCCGAACGCTGGGAGTCGAGCGCCGATCTCCTGACCTGGCGGGTGCCGCTGCGCCAGGCCTCATTCCACGATGGACGCCCGGTGCGCGCAGCCGACGTGCTCACCAGCTACGCGCGCATCGTGCGGCCCGACAGCACCCGTCGCGCCAAGGCCAGCCTCTCCGTCATCGACCTCGCGGGCAGCCGCGCCATCGACGACCGCACCGTCGAGTTCCGGCTGAAGCGGCCCTACGCCGAATTCCCGAATGCGCTGGCGACCCTGGGCGCCTACATCGTTCCGGAAGGCGAGGAGGACTTCAGCCGCCCCATCGGGTCCGGCCCGTTCCGGTTCACCTCGTTCGAACCGGGGCGCAGCTTCCTCGCCACCCGCAACCCCGACTACTGGGAAGGTGCTCCGCTGCTCGACGAGCTGGAGGTCCTCGTCAGCAACGACGAGTCGGCCCGGGTGAACGCCCTGCTCGGCGATCAAGCGGATTACGCGCACGACCTGACCGCCACGACCGCGCGCAGCCACGAGGCTGCCGGGCGAGTGCAGATCCACCGGTTACCGCTGAGCAACTTCCACGCCTTGGCGATGAAGGTCGACCGGCCTCCGTTCGACCGCGTCGAGGTCCGGCAGGCGTTCTTCCACCTGATCGACCGCGAGGAGCTGGTCCGCTCGGTCCTGCAGGACTCCGGCGAGGTCGCCAACGACCTGTTCGGCAAGCACTACCGGTACTACGACGAATCCCTGCCCCAACGGCGGCAGGACCTGGGGCGGGCAAAGGAGCTGCTGCGGCGCGCGGGGGCGGAGAACCTCACGGTCGAGCTGCTCACCTCCGAGGCCTCCCCGGGGTTGCGCGAGGCCGCGCTGGCCTTCGCGGACCAGGCCCGTGAAGCCGGGGTGACGATCAACGTGACCTTGGGGAACAAGGACACGTACTGGTCGGACATCGGCCAGCGCGGTTCCCTGGTCAGTTACCGCTCCGGGGCGATGCCGATCGAATCGCACATCTCGCAGCGGCTGCTGTCGGACTCGACGACGAACAACACCAAGTGGCAGCGCCCCGCATTCGATGCGCTCTACCAGCGAGCGCAGTCCACATCGGACGAAGCGCGACGCGGCGAGGTCTACCGGGAGATGCAGCGTCAGCTCTACGAGGAGGGCGGATTCCTCTGGTGGGGGGTGTCGGATTGGATCGTGGCGTCCTCCAACAGGGTCGGCGGGATCGATGACCGCGCGCCGGCGAACACCCTGGACTGGGCTCGCTTCGACAAGGTGTGGCTCGGGTGAGCCTGTCCGGTTACGTGCTCCGGCGCGTCCTGCTCGGGATGGTGCAAATCCTCCTCGTCGTGGTCCTCGTGTTCCTGTTGACCGAGGCGCTGCCCGGGGACGCGGCGGTCACCATCGCCGGTGACAACCCGGATCCGGCGATGATCGAGCTGTTGCGGGAGCAGCTCGGACTCAACGCCCCGCTCTGGCAGCGGCTCGGCGACTGGATCCTCAACGCCAGCCAGGGAGATTTCGGCCAGTCCCTGCTGGGGCCGCGTTCCGTGCTGGACATCATCGGAACGTCGGTCGGGCCCACGCTGCTGCTCGCGGCCCTGGCCTTGGCCCTCATCATTCCGGTCTCGCTCGGGCTGGGGCTGCTCGCGGCGCAACGCGAAGGCCGGTTCACCGACCGCGCCATCACCTCGGCGACCCTCGGGCTGTACGCCGTGCCCGAGTTCGCGATGGCGATCCTGCTCGTCACCGCCTTCGCCGTGCAACTGGGCTGGCTGCCGCCGACCGCTGTCGGCGGCAGCGATCTGCTGAGCCGACCCGCCGTGCTGGTGCTGCCGGTGCTGGTGCTGCTGCTCCGGCCGATCTGCTCGCTGAGCAGGCTCGTTCGGGCCGGGATGATCGACGCGCTGAACTCGGGGTACGTGCGCCAAGCCCGCCGCAACGGGCTCTCCGCCGCCCGGGTCCGGCTGCTGCACGCACTGCCCAACGCGATCGTGCCCGCCGTGCAGCAGCTCGCGAGGACCGCTGATTGGCTGATCGGCGGAGTGATCGTGGTGGAAGCGCTGTTCGTGATCCCCGGTCTCGGCACCACGCTGATCGACGCGGTCTCGGCGCGCGACCTGCCCGTCGTCCAAGGGCTGTCGGTGTTGCTCGCGGGTGTGACCGTCCTGGTGAACCTGGCCGCCGACATCGCCGCGAAGATCCTCGTCCCGGCTGCGGAGGTCTCGCGTTGAGACGTTTCCTGCTGCCCGGGCTGCTCATCGCGGTGCCCGTGCTGCTGGCGCTGTTCGGGCCGATGTTCGCTTCCGCGGATGGGGACAAGGACATCGCCTTCGGAAGCGGTGCCGGACACGTGTTCGGCACCGACTTCGTGGGCCGGGACGTGTGGAACGAGGTGCTGCTCGGTGGACGTTCGGTCGTGCTCGCCGCGGTCGCCGCGACTGCCTGCACGTACCTGCTCGCCGTGCCGCTCGGTCTCGCGGCCGGGATGAGCCGGAACCGGCTCGTGGACGAGGCGGTGATGCGGCCGCTGGACGTCCTGCTGGCGGTGCCGTCGATGCTGCTGCTGTTGCTGCTCGCCTCAGCTGCGCCGAACGTGACCTGGGTGCTCGTCCTGATCGTCACGGTGATCAACCTCCCGGATGTCATCAGGTTGGTGCGGGCCTCGGCGCTCGCGCTCTCCGCCCGCCCCGCCGTCGAAGCGATGCGCCTGCAGGGGGAGCACCGGGCCCGCATCGGACTCGGCTACGCGGCGAGGGCCATGCTGCGACCCCTCATGGCCGATCTGGGCACGCGGTTCACCGGAGCCGTCTACCTCATCGCGTCCGCGAGCTTCCTCGGAGTCGGCGTCGCGCCTCAGGCCAGCGACTGGGCGGCCATGGTGGAGCGCAACCGGACCGGCCTGTTCCTGCAGCCCTGGGCCGTGGTCCTGCCAGCACTGCTGATCGTGGCACTGTCGGTGGGAGTGAACCTGGCCTTCGACCAGCTGCTGCGCGGCCGGCGGCGAGAGGTGCGCCCGTGAACGTCGTCGACGTCGGTGATCTGACCATCACGCTCGCCGCGAAGACACTGGTCGCCCGGGTCTCGTTCACCCTGCCCGCCGGTGCGGTGACCGCGCTGGTGGGGGAGTCGGGCAGCGGCAAGACCACGACCGGACTGGCCCTGCTCGGCGAGCACCCGCACGGGGCCGAGGTCGAGGGCACGGTACTCGTCGCGGATCAGCGGGTGAGCCCGGGTGTTCCGCCGGAACCGGGCACGATCGGCTACATCCCGCAACACCCCGCCGCGGCCCTCAATCCGGTCCGGCGGGTCGGTTCGGTGCTGCGGGAGATCGCGCGCAGGCACCTGGGTCCGACCCCGCGTCCGGAGCGCCGGGCACGGGTGCGGGACGCGGTCTCGACCGCGCTGCGCAGGGCACGGATTCCCGAGGGTGAAGCTCTGCTCGATCGGTACCCGCATCAGCTCTCCGGCGGTCAGCAGCAGCGCATCGTGCTCGCCCAAGCGCTCGTCTGCGACCCCGCCGTGATCATCGCCGACGAGCCGACCACCGGGCAGGACGCGCTCACCCGCGGGCAGATCGTCGACGAGCTGCGCGCACTCGCGGAACAGGGCATCGCGGTGCTGCTGCTCACCCACGACCTCGACGTGGTGCGGAGACTGGCGCACCACGTGCTGGTCATGAGGGCTGGAGCGGTCGTTGAATCGGGGCCGGTGGACGAGGTGTTCGGCACGCCGCGGCACGAGTACACCCGGTTGCTCGTCGGCTCCCAGCCGGACGGCAGCGCACCGCCGGACCCGGGGCCGACCGATTCCGCGCCCGCGCTGCTCGCCGCGCGGCAGCTCGTCGCGGGGCACCGGCACCGGGGGCGCAACGCGGAGACGCTGCACGGGGTCACCCTCGACGTGCGACCCCGGGAGCGCATCGCGCTCGTAGGACGTTCCGGTAGCGGGAAGACGACGCTCGCGCGCTGCCTCGCGGGCCTGCACCCGCCGCGCAGCGGTTCGATCGCGCTCGACGGCGTGCGGCTCCCGGGCCTCTTCCGGCGACGGAGCGCGGAGCAGATCGCGGCCGTGCAGTACGTCTTCCAGGACGCGCGGGCCTCGTTCAACGAGTTCGTGACCGTTCGTGAACAGGTCGCCCGCACCGCGACCCGGCTTCGCGGGCTCGATGCGCGGCAGGCGGCTCTGCGGGCGGATGACTGGTTCGAGCGCGTCGGGCTCGATCGGGAGATCACTCACCGCCGCCCCGAATCGTTGTCCGGGGGCGAGCTCCAACGCGCCGCGCTCGTGCGGGCGCTGCTCGCCGAACCGCGGCTGCTCATCTGCGACGAGATCACCTCCGGCCTGGACACCATCACCCAGGCCGGGCTGCTCGCGCTGTTGCGACAACTCCAAGGCGATGCCGCGTGCGCACTGGTCCTGATCACGCACGACCTGGGCGTGGTGGCGGACCTGGCAGACCGGGTCGCGATCGTCGAGAACGGGCGCGTCGTCGAGCAGGGAGCGGTCGCGGAAGTGTTGCGCGCTCCGAAGCATCCGATGACGCGCGCGCTGCTGGAGGCCGCGACGGACCGGATCGGTCGGCCGTAGTCCGTTCGGTCCGAACCGGAGGTATCGGGTGGTGGCGTTCGGCGAGGTGACCATGAATCCATGCTCACCCCTCGAACGCTAGTTCGTCACCACTGGAACGGGTGGAGCTCACTTCGCTCGATTTCGCGCGATCTTTTCACCCCGCGTAGTCGGCGCTCGCGAGGGCGGCGCTCGTGGCGTCATCCCGGCCCGGGATCGGGATCTCGAAGTGGACGCTCGGGCTGTACCGGGAGTCCTCGCGCGCGTCGTAGATCTCCGTGGCCGCGCTGTGCCAGAACGGTGCCGCGCCCTCGACGGCCGGGTTCGTGTGCAGGTAGATCGTCGAGTACTCGGGGATGGTCGAGACGAAGTCGCACGCCAGCGAGACCAGGGCGCTCGCGAGGCCGTGCCTGCGGTGCTCGCGGTCCACGTACACGCGGAAAAACTGCGCCGTCCGCCCGTCGCCGTAGCGGGCCGCGAGCCACTCGGGGTGCGGAGGGCACCGGGGGCCGCCCGGGCGGATCGCCGTCGTCGCGGTCACCTGTTCGTCGCGAACCGCCACGAACAGGGCGTGCCGCGGCTGCGCAAGGTAGGTGCCCTCGATGTCGACCACGTCGGCGTGCCAGCGGGCGTGGTAGCCGTGGCCGAACTCCTTGTAGAAGGTGTCGAGCATGACCCTGCGGGCACCCTCGACGTCCTCGGGGCGGGCCCGGCGCACGACGTACTCGCCGACGCGGTGCTCTTCTCGATGATCCATGTGCTCTCCATCGGGCTCTCGCGCCTGCTCCGCGAGCGACGCGGGCGGAAACGCGTCTCGAGAACCTTACAATGACTCCCATTTTCAATAAGTGCCGGGTGAAGCGGTGCGTGATGCGAGGAAGGGAACCTTTCTGCCACCGGTGACAGAAAGGTTCCCTTGCTCCTGCGGCCGGGCGTGGGGTGCGAGTGTCGGGGGTCGGCGGGAGAGTGCGGTCATGGTGTGTCTGGTGACTGGTGCTAGCGGGTACGTCGGCGGGCGGCTCGTGCCGCGGCTGCTGGAGGACGGGCAGCAGGTTCGCTGCCTGGTGCGGAACCCGGAGAAGCTCCGGGACGTCCCCTGGAGGGACCGCGTGGAGGTGATGGCCGGCGACCTGCTCTCCGAGCGGGACGTCGCTGCCGCGTGCGAGGGAGTGGAGACCATCTACTACCTGGTGCACTCGATGGCCCAGGCCGGTTTCGCGGCGCTCGACCGCCGAGCCGCCCTGATCGTCTCGCAGGCCGCACGGGAGGCTTCGGTTCACCGCATCGTGTACCTGGGTGGTGTGCATCCACCGGATGCCGAGCTCTCGGAGCACATGGGCTCGCGGGCCGAGGTCGGCGAAATCCTGCTGCGCAGCGGAGTGCCGACGGTCGTGTTGCGGGCCGCGGTCATCATCGGTTCCGGCTCGGCGAGCTTCGAGATGCTGCGTTACCTGACCGAGCGGTTGCCGGTGATGGTGACCCCGCGCTGGGTGCGCAACCGGGTGCAGCCGATCGCGGTGCGCGACGTGCTGCACTACCTGGTCGCGGCCGCGCGGCTGCCGCGCGGGACTAATCGCACGTTCGACGTGGGGGGACCGGACGTGCTGACCTACGGCGAGATGATGCGGCGCTACGCCGCGGTCGCCGGGTTGTCGCGCCGGCGGATGCTCCCGGTGGGAGTGCTGAGCCTTTGGCTCAGCGCGCAGTGGATCAATGTGGTGACCCCGGTCCCGAAATCAGTCGGCAAACCTCTGATCGAGTCGTTGGTTCACGACGCGGTGTGCACGGAGCACGACATCGACCAGCTGGTGTCGCCGCCTCCCGGGGGGCTCACCGGTTACGACCGCGCGGTCGAGCTGGCGCTGCAGAAGATCCGCAACGGCGAGGTCGAGACGCGGTGGTCGGATGCCGCCCCCTCCGATGCCCCGTCCGATCCGCTGCCCTCGGATCCGTCCTGGTCCGGGGGAGCTGTCTACTCGGATGTGCGAGAGGGGCGCAGCGCGGCACCGCCGGAGCGGCTCTGGCACGTCGTCGAGGGCATGGGTGGCGAACGCGGCTGGTACTCCATTCCGCTGCTGTGGGCGGTGCGCGGAGCGTGGGACAAGCTCGTCGGCGGAGTGGGCCTGCGTCGCGGACGGCGGGACGCGCAGCGCCTGCGCGTGGGCGAAGCGCTCGACTGGTGGCGAGTGGAGGAGGTCATCGAGGGGCGTCTGCTGCGGTTGCGCGCGGAGATGCGGCTGCCGGGACGGGCGTGGCTGGAGTTCACCGTGACGCCTGATGAATCGGGTGGATCCCACTACCGTCAGCGTGCGGTGTTCCTGCCGCGCGGTTTGGCGGGGCACGCGTACTGGAGGTTGATCGCGCCGTTCCACGGCGCGGTTTTCGGCACGATGCAGCGCAACGTGCTGCGCGCCGCGTCCGAAGGCTGACGTCACCGGGGAAGGCCGGAAAAGCGAAGCGGGGCGAGAAACCTTTCGGTTTCTCGCCCCGTCCGTACGTTCCCGGATCGGCTGAACGACGTGGCCGATCGGATGGATGCTGCGGTGCGTGCCTCGAATGTGCCCCACGAGTGATCTTGCAGGGGCTCGGTAAGGCTGTGAGCTGGGCGCCCTCGGCAGGACTCGAACCTGCGACACCTGCCTCCGGAGGGCAGTGCTCTATCCGCTGAGCTACGAGGGCTTGCTGTTGTTGACGTAGTCAGCTTAGCGCACGTCTCAGCGTGATCCGGAGGGGGGTGAGGGGTGGGATGGGCGCACGGGGTGTACTCATGCGCATATCGCTATATATCATCGAGGGCATGTGGATGGGAGGTTCCTGATGGGCCACGGGCACGGCCACGGATCGGCGGCGGCGGTACCTGCCAGCGCCTCCGGTCGGTACTCGCGACGGTTGGCGATGGCGTTCGGCGTGCTGCTGGCGTTCTTCGTCCTGGAAGCCGTCGTCGGCTACCTCACGTCCTCGCTGGCGCTGCTGTCCGACGCGGGACACATGCTGACCGACGTGCTGGGGGTGGGCATGGCGCTGGCCGCGATCACCGCGGCGCGGCGTCCCGCTTCGGAGAAGCGCACCTTCGGCTGGTATCGCGTCGAGGTGCTCGCCGCGCTGGCCAACGCGGTGCTCCTGTTCGGGGTCGCCGCTTACATCCTCGTCGAGGCCGTGCGGCGCTTTCAGGATCCGCCCGAGGTGGCGGGCCTGCCGATGATGCTCACCGCCGCGGCGGGGCTGGCGGCGAACGTGGTGGCGTTCCTGCTGCTGCGCGAGGGGGCCGCGGAGAGCCTCAACCTGCGCGGGGCGTACCTGGAGGTCCTCGCCGACACCATCGGGTCGGTGGGCGTGCTCATCGGCGGAGCCCTGGCCTGGGCCTTCGGCTGGTACCTGGTCGACCCGCTCGTCGCCGTCGCGGTCGGGTTGTTCGTGCTGCCCCGGACCTGGAAGCTCGCCCGGCAGGCGCTGCGGATCCTGGTGCAGCAGGCACCGGAGGGCGTGGACGTGCCCGCGATGCGGGAGGACCTCGCCGCGCTGCCCGCGGTGCGGGAGGTGCACGACCTGCACGTGTGGACGTTGACCTCGGGCATGGAGGTCGCCTCGGCGCATCTGACCATCCTGGACGAGGCCGACCACGGCGACGTGCTCGTCGCCGCGCAGCGGTTGCTGGCCGAGCGGTACCAGATCGAGCACGCGACCTTGCAGGTCGAGCCGGCCGAGTGCGCCCGACGCTGCCGCGCGCTGACGTGGTGATGAAGGGAACCTTCCTGCCACCGGTGGCAGGAAGGTTCCCTTCATCGCATCGGAACCGGGTGCAGCAGAACGGCCCGCGCCCCGGGTGGGGTGCGGGCCGTTCAGCAGGCGGGGACGGTCAGTCGTCGTCCTTGCCGCCGGGGGTGTTCTTGGCGACCTGCATCAGGAACTCGATGTTGGTGCGCGACTTGCGCAGCCGGTCCTGCAGGAGCTCCAGCGACTGCTGGGCGTCGAGCGCGGAGAGCACCCGGCGCAGCTTGTGCGTGACGGCGAGCTCGTCGGGCGAGAGCAGGATCTCGTCCTTGCGCGTGCTGGAGGCGTCGACGTCGACAGCGGGGAACAACCGCTTGTCGGCGAGCTTGCGGTCCAGCTTGAGCTCGGCGTTGCCGGTGCCCTTGAACTCCTCGAAGATCACCGTGTCCATCGTGGAGCCGGTCTCGACCAGCGCCGTGGCGAAGATGGTGAGCGAGCCGCCGTTCTCGATGTTGCGGGCGGCGCCGAGGAAGCGCTTCGGCGGGTACAGCGCCGTGGAGTCGACACCACCGGAGAGGATCCGGCCGGACGCCGGGGCGGCCAGGTTGTAGGCGCGCCCGAGTCGGGTGATCGAGTCGAGCAGCACGACCACGTCGTGTCCCATCTCGACGAGCCGCTTGGCCCGCTCGATGGACAGCTCGGCCACCGTGGTGTGGTCCGACGGCGGGCGGTCGAAGGTGGAGGCGATGACCTCGCCCTTGACCGAGCGCTGCATGTCGGTGACCTCTTCGGGGCGCTCGTCGGCGAGCACCACCATGAGGTGGCATTCCGGGTTGTTCGTGGTGATCGCGTTGGCGATCGCCTGCAGCACCATCGTCTTGCCCGCCTTCGGCGGCGAGACGATCAGTGCGCGCTGCCCCTTGCCGACCGGCATGACGAGGTCGATGATCCGGCCGGTGAGGTTCTGCGGTTCGGTCTCCAGCCGCAGGCGCTCGTTCGGGTACAGCGGCGTCAGCTTGTGGAACTCCGAGCGGTTCTTCGCCGCCTCCGGCTCGAGGCCGTTGATGGCGTCCACGCGCACCATCGGGTTGAACTTCTGGCGCTGCTGCTCGTTGTCCCGGGGCTGGCGGATGGCGCCCTTGATCGCGTCACCGCGGCGCAGCCCGTACTTGCGGACCAGCGAGAGCGAGACGTAGACGTCGTTCGGGCCCGCGAGGTAACCGGAGGTGCGGACGAACGCGTAGTTCTCCAGCACGTCGAGGATGCCCGCGACGGGCAGCAGGACGTCGTCCTCGCGCACCTCGGGCTCGCTTCCGCCGCCGCCGCCCTCGCCGCGGCCGCGGTTGCGCCTGCGGTCGCGGAAGCGGCGTCCGCGCCTGCGGCCGCCGTCCTCGTCGGAGTCGTCCTGCGGCCGGTTGTCCTGCTTGTCCTGCTGCTGGCGGGAGTTCTGCCGGTCGCCCCGGTCCCGGTCGTTGCGGTCCTGACCGCCCCGCTCCCGGTCGCCGCGGTCCCCGCGGTCCCGGTCGTTGCGGTCCCGGTCGCCCCGGTTCCCGTCGCGGTTGTCCTGGCCGCGCTCCTCGCCTTGCTCCTGGCCACCGCCGGAGCGGTTGCCGGAGGAGCGGCGGCGGCGGTTGTTCCCGCGGCGGCCCTCGTCCTCCCCGCCCTGCTCGGCGGCCTGCTGGCGGCGGGAGCGCCCGCGGCCCGGCGCGGAGCCGTTGGAGCCCGCGTCGGTCCCGGTCGCCTCCTGCTGCTGGGGCGCGGCATCGGACTCGTCGAGCGAGGGCTGGTGGGCCTTGCCTCGGCTCGTCGAGGCGTCCTGGGCCGCACCACCCTCCTGGGCCGGCTGCTTGGCCGCGCGGGAACGGGTGGGCGCGCCGCCCTGCCGCTCCTTGATCGCGGCGATCAGGTCGCCCTTGCGCAGCCCGCTGGTGTCGATCCCCAGTTCTCCGGCGAGTTGCCGCAGCTCGGCGAGGACCATGCCGGACAGGCCGCCCCGACGGCGCGGAGCGCCGTTCTCGGTGCCCGCGGACGGCTGCTCAGACTCCTGCTGGCCAGCCTGGGAGACGCCGTTGGTCGTCTCGCTGCTCAACAGTTCGGTGTTGCTCACGAATGTCCTTCCTGACCGGACCGCGCCTCCTACGCGACCCAGCGGATTGCCCGCCCGCTCTTGTCAGCGGACGGCCTTTTTGTGCTACCAGCCCCATGCCGGTCGAGTTCAACACGCACGCGCGGCTCGATCGACTCAGGCGATCAGGCGGAACCAGCAGCACCGGGCGGTCGGAGGTGCCCGGTTCGTGTGCTCGTCCGAATGCCGTTGCGCGGTGCGGTTTTCACGCTTCTGCGCGTCAGAACCACGGTGCACGTGCGACGCATCCACTCCGATCCACACTCGCCGATGCACGCCCTGCTGCCGCCTCGTTCAGGCGTTGTCGTTCACGGGGAAAGCCGTGATTTCCGGCCTGTCCCGATGTGCCGCCGCGCGGAATCGGGACGACAGGAACCGGGGTGCGCCGAACCGGCATCGATCGCGTTTGGAGCGTGGCCATCACGGTCAGGCCCCCACGCAGCGTCGGCCGGGACTCACAGGTCGGCAGCCCCGCGCGAACCCCATTGAGTTGACAACTCCTGCCTCTGCCACCGCGACTGGGAACCCGCTGATCCTGATCTTCACCTGCGTGAGGTGGAGCCAATTCACTAGCGGGAGATGTGCCCCGGAGAACGATGCCCCGGCTACGGCACCGCCGCCCAAGCGCGCGGTGACTGATTGACCTTGAGGGTAGACGCCCCGCCATCGAGGTGCAACAACCTCCAGCGGCGCGGCCCGCCCTCATTCGATCACGGTGTCCGCGGAATCGGCCGTACCTCGGCACTTCGCCGAATCGGAACACCTGCCGGGCAGTACTCGCGTGCTGCCGACACGTCCTTTGTACCACCACGCCGCCCGGAATGGTCGGCGTGGTCCGCTCACCGGGGAGATGCGGGCTCGGACGTCACCTGAACGCCGCGCCGATCCACCGGAAGGCGCAGCGCGGTGAACCCCGCGGTGTCCACCACTTCGGGCAGCGCGCCGTCGGCGGGCAGCGCGAGCACCGTCGGTCCCGCCCCGGAGACGGCGGCGGGCACGCCCGCGTCGCGCAGCGCCCGCACCAGCTCCACGGTCCGCGGCCAGGCCGGCTCGCGGTAGTCCTGGTGCAACCGATCGTCCGTGGCGGCCAGCAGCAGCGCGGGATCGGAGGTGAGCGCGTGCACCGCCAGCGCGGCCCGTCCGGCCGCGAACGCGGCGTCGGCGTGCGGAACGGTCGCGGGCAGCAGGCCGCGCGTGGTGTGCGTGGCCGACTCGGAGGCGGGCACCAGCGCGATCGGGTGCAGGTCCTGGTGCGCGGGCAGCGCCGCCGCCCGGAACCGGCCCCGCTCGTGCCAGGCGATCACCAGGCCGCCGAGCAGGCTCGCCGCGACGTTGTCCGCGTGGCCCTCCCGGACGGCCGCCAGGTGCAGTGCCGCGTCCCGGTTCGCCGGCTCGTGCAGCGGGACCCCGGCGAGCTCGTGGGCGGCCGCGACGCCCGCGACGATGGCGGCGGCGGAGGAGCCCAGTCCCCGCGAGTGCGGGATGGCGTTGCGGCAGCTCAGCCGCACCGCTGGGGCGCTCGCGCCGAGCTCGGCCCAGGTCTGGTGCAACACCCGCACCACGAGGTGCTCGTGGTCGGTGGGCACCGCTCCAGCGCCCTCCCCGGAGACCTCGACCAGGGCGCTGCCCGGCGGCCCGTCGACGACCTCCACCAACACCTCGTCGTGCAGGCCGAGCGCCATGCCGAGGGCGTCGAAACCGGAACCGAGGTTGGCGGTGGAGGCGGGCACCACGACCCGCGCCCCACCGCCCGTGCGCAGCGTCACACCAGCTCCAGCGCGGTGGCCACGGCGCTGGGGTCGACGGGCAGCGGTTCGACCTCGACCATCCCGGACAGCGCGGTGTCCGGGTCCTTGAGTCCGTGCCCGGTGACGGTGCACACCACGCGGGAGCCGCGCGGCAGCCGCCCGTCCTCGGCGGTGGCCAGCAAACCGGCCACGCTGGAGGCGGAGGCGGGCTCCACGAACACGCCTTCCCGGGAGGAGAGCAGCCGGTAGGCGTGCAGGATCCGCTCGTCGGTGACCGCCGCGAACAGCCCGCCGGAGGCGTTCTTCGCAGCCTCGGCGAGGTGCCAGGAGGCGGGGCTGCCGACGCGGATCGCGGTGGCGATGGTCTCCGGGTCCGCGACGGGGGCGCCGTGCACCAGCGGCGCGGCACCGGCGGCCTGGAAGCCGAACATGCGCGGGGTGGCGGAGATGATGCCGTCCTCGGCGTACTCCGCGTAGCCCTTCCAGTAGGCGGTGATGTTGCCCGCGTTGCCCACCGGCAGGCAGTGCACGTCCGGCGCGGTGCCGAGCACGTCGCAGATCTCGAACGAGGCGGTCTTCTGCCCCTCCAGCCGCACCGGGTTCACCGAGTTGACCAAGGTCACCGGGTGTTCGGCGGAGGTCTTGCGGGCCAGTTCCAGGCAGTCGTCGAAGTTGCCCTGGACCTGCAGGATCTTCGCGCCGTGCGCCACCGCCTGCGCCAGCTTGCCCATCGCGATCTTGCCCTGCGGCACCAGCACCGCCGAGGTCAGCCCGGCGCGCGAGGCGTAGGCCGCCGCGGAGGCGGAGGTGTTGCCGGTGGAGGCGCAGATGACGGCCTTGCTGCCCGCGGCCAGCGCGTGCGTGATCGCGACCGTCATGCCGCGGTCCTTGAAGGAGCCGGTCGGGTTCGCGCCCTCGACCTTGAGGTGCACCTCGCAGCCGGTGAGCTCGGAGAGGTGGTGCGCGGGCACCAGCGGGGTGCCGCCCTCCTGCAGGGTGACCACGCGGGCGCCCTCCGGGATGGACACCCGGTCCCGGTACGCCTCGATGAGGCCGGGCCAACCCGCCCTCGCCCGCGCACCCTGGATGTTCGAAGTCACGACGGTTCACCTTCCACGCGCATCACGCTCACGACCTCGCGCACCGAGGCCAACCGGGCAATCTTGTCCACTGTGGACTTCAGGGCGGCGTCGGTGGCCGTGTGGGTGACGACGACGAGGCTGGCCTCCTCGCCGCGGCCCGCCTGGCGCACCACGGAAATGCTCACGTCGTTGTCCGTGAACGTCGCCGCGACCTGCGAGAGCACGCCCGGTTTGTCGTCCACGTCGAGGCTGATGTGGTACCGGGTCGGGGTGTCACCCATCGGGCGCGCGGGCAGCTGCGCGTGCGCCGACTCGCGCGGCCCCTTCCCGGACACCACCAGGTTGCGGGCCACCGCCACCAGGTCGCCCAGCACGGCGCTCGCGCTCGGCGCCCCGCCGGCGCCCTGGCCGTAGAACATCAGGCTCCCGGCCGCCTCGGCTTCCACGAACACGGCGTTGAACGCCCCGCCCACGCTCGCCAGCGGGTGATCGCGGGGAATCATCGCCGGGTGCACCCGGGCCGACACCGACTCGGTGCCGTCCTCGTCCACGACGCGCTCGCAGATCGCCAGCAGCTTCACCACGCGGTCCAGCGACTTCGCCGCCGCGATGTCCCCCGGGCTGACCGCCGAGATGCCCTCGCGGTGCACGTCGGTGGCCGCGACCCGGGTGTGGAACGCCAGGGAGGCCAGGATGGTCGCCTTCGCCGCCGCGTCGAAACCGTCCACGTCGGCCGTCGGATCCGCCTCGGCGTAACCGAGCCGGCCCGCCTCGTCCAGCGTCTCCGAGTAACCCGCGCCGGTCGCGTCCATCGCGGACAGGATGTAGTTCGTGGTGCCGTTGACGATGCCCATCACGCGGTTGATCCGGTCGCCCGCCAGCGACTCGCGCAGCGGGCGCAGCAGCGGGATGGCCCCGGCGACGGCGGCCTCGAAGTAGATGTCCACCCCGGCCTCGTCGGCCGCCGAGTACAGCTCGGAGCCGTGCTCGGCCAGCAGCGCCTTGTTGCCGGTCACCACCGACTTGCCCCCGCGCAGCGCGCGCAGCAGCAGCGACCGGGCGGGCTCGATGCCGCCGATGAGCTCCACGACCACGTCCACGTCGCCGTCGACCAGCGCGGCCGCGTCCGTGGTCAGCAGGTGCTCGGGCACCTCGGGATGCTTGTGCGGGCGCCGCACGGCGACCCCGGTGACCTCCACCGGGGCGCCCGTCCGCGCGGCGAACTCCTCGGGGCGCCCCCGCAGCAGGCGCAGTACCTCGGTACCGACCGTGCCGCAGCCCAGCAGCGCGACCCGGATCGGTTCACGGTCCTCGATCACACGGACACCTCCAGCCGGAGCAGGTCGTCCTCGGTCTCCCTGCGCAGCAGCAATCGGGGCCGGCCGTCGCGCACGGCGACCACCGGCGGCTTGGGAAGGCGGTTGTAGTTGCTCGCCATCACGTAGCAGTAGGCGCCGGTCGCGGCGACGGCCAGCAGGTCTCCCGGAGCGATGTCCTCCGGCAACCAGCAGTCTCGCACCACGACGTCGCCGGACTCACAGTGCTTGCCCACGATTCGGGACAGCACCGGGGCGGCCTCGGCGGCGCGGGAGACCAGCCGGCAGTCGTAGACCGCGTCGTAGAGCGAGGTGCGGATGTTGTCGCTCATCCCGCCGTCCACGCTGACGTAGCGCCGGGACACCCCGCCGTCGAGCTCGACGTCCTTGATGGTGCCGACCTCGTACACGGTCACCGTGCCGGGGCCGGCGATCGCGCGGCCCGGCTCGACCGCCACGCGGGGCGGCTCGAACCCGGCCAGGTCGCACTCCTTGCGGACCACGTCGTGCAGCCGGGTCGCCAGCTCCCGCACCGGCAGCGGATCGTCGTCGGGGGTGTAGGCGATGCCGAGACCGCCGCCGAGGTCCACCGTGGTCAGGCTCGCCAGCGCCTCCGCGCCGTGCTCGGCGCGCAGGTCCGCCAGCAGCGAGACGACGCGGTGCGCCGAGAGCCCGAAACCGTCGTCGTCGAAGATCTGCGAGCCGATGTGGCTGTGCAGGCCGACCAGCTCCAGGCCCTCGGCCTTGATCACCCGCCGCGCGGCCTCCGCGGCCTGGCCGGAGGCCAGCGAGAAGCCGAACTTCTGGTCCTCGTGCGCGGTGGCGATGAACTCGTGCGTGTGCGCCTCGACGCCCACCGTCACCCGGATCATCACCTGCTGCACCGCGCCGCGCTCCCGCGCGAGGTGGTCCAGCCGGGCGATCTCGTGGTACGAGTCCAGCACCACCGAGCCGACCCCGGCGTCGACCGCGGTGGCCAGCTCGGCGACGGACTTGTTGTTGCCGTGGAAGGTGATCCGCTCGGGCGGGAAACCGGCGCGCAGCGCGACCCGGAGCTCACCGCCGCTGCACACGTCCAGGCTCAGGCCCTCCTCGGCGACCCAGCGGGCCACCTCGGTGCACAGGAACGCCTTGGACGCGTAGTGCACCGAGGCCGGGTCGCCGAAGGCGGCGGCGTACTCGGCGCAGCGGGCCCGGAAGTCGGCCTCGTCGAGCACGAACAGCGGGGTGCCGTACTCGCGGGCGAGTTCGCGGACGTCGGTGCCCGCGAAGCTCACCGCGCCGTCGTCGTCGCGGTGCGAACCGCGCGGCCACACCGCCGCGTGCAGTTCGTCGAGCTCCGTCTCGTCTGCCGGGGGCGGCCCGGCGGTGCTGCCCGGCAACAGGACCTCGGCGTGCCGAGGTCCGGCGGGGTGGGCGCGCATGATCGCGGCTCCTCTGCGAAGTTGTCGTGCCGCGCCGGGAGGGTCCTGCCCGGTCGGCGCGGTCGGTCGGTCACATCTGCTCGGGTGCCGTGACCCCGAGCAGTTCGAGTCCGTTGGCGAGCACCTGGCGGGTCGCCTCGCACAGCTGCAGTCGCGCGATCGTGAGCGGGTTCGCCCCGTCGTCGCCCGGCTGCAGGACGCGGCAGGCGTCGTAGAACTTGTGGTAGGCGCTGGCCACGTCCTCCAGGTACCGCGCGACGCGGTGCGGTTCCCGCAGTTCGGCGGCCGAGAGCACCACGCGCGGGTACTCGCCCAGGGTGCGGATCAGGTCGCCCTCGCGTTCGTGGGCGAGCAGCGACAGGTCCGCGTCCCGCGCCGGCCCCCGGTCGATGCCGAGGGTCGCGGCGTTGCGCTGCAGCGAGGCGAGCCGGGCGTGCGCGTACTGCACGTAGTAGACCGGGTTCTCGTTGCTGCGCTTGCTGATCAGGTCCAGGTCGATGTCCACCGCGGAGTCCACCGAGGAGCGGGTCAGCGAGTACCGGGCGGCGTCCACGCCCACGGCCTCGACGAGGTCCTCCAGGGTGACCACGGTGCCCGCGCGCTTGCTCATCCGCACCGGTTTCCCGTCGCGCACCAGGTTCACCATCTGCCCGATGAGCACCTCGACCGCGTCCGGGTCGTCGTCGAAGGCCGCCGCGGCGGCCTTGAGCCGGGCCACGTAGCCGTGGTGGTCGGCGCCGAGCATGTAGAGGCACAGGTCGAACCCGCGGGCCCGCTTGTCCCGCAGGTACGCGACGTCCCCGGCGATGTAGGCGGTGCTGCCGTCGCTCTTGATGAGCACCCGGTCCTTGTCGTCGCCGAACTCGGTGGACCGCAGCCACCACGCCCCGTCGGCGAAGTACAGGTGCCCGGACTCCTTGAGCTGCTCCACGGCCTTGCCGACGGCCCCGGAGGCGTGCAGCGAGTCCTCGTGGAAGAACACGTCGAAGTCGGTGCCGAACTCGTGCAGGCTGCGCTTGATCTCCTCGAACATCAGGCCCACGCCGATGCCGCGGAACGTCTCGTGCCGCTGCTCGGCGGGCTGCTCCAGCGCACCCGGCTCGGCGTCGAGCACCTGCCGGGCGATGTCGGCGACGTAGTCGCCGCCGTAGCCGTCCTCCGGCGCGGGTTCGCCCTGCGCGGCCGCCAGCAGCGAGCGCACGAAGCGGTCGATCTGCGCGCCCGCGTCGTTGAAGTAGTACTCGCGGGTGACCTCGGCGCCCTGCGCGGCCAGCACGCGGCCCAGCGCGTCGCCGACGGCGGCCCAGCGGGTCCCGCCGAGGTGGATGGGGCCGGTGGGGTTCGCGGAGACGAACTCCAGGTTGATCCGCTGCCCCTGGTAGCGGTCGCCGCGGCCGAACTCGGATCCCCGGGAGAGGACCTCGCGGACCATGCCCGCCTGCGCGTCGGCGGCCAGCCGCAGGTTGAGGAAGCCGGGGCCGGCGACCGTGACCTCCGCGATGCCCTCACGCCCGGTGAGCGACTCGGCCAGCCAGCCCGCGAGGTCGCGCGGCGGGACTCCGGCCTTCTTGGCCACCTGCATCGCGACGTTCGTCGCGTAGTCGCCGTGCTCGGGATTGCGGGGTCGCTCCACCGTCACCGCCGCCGGGAGGACGGAAACGTCGAGGTCGTGCGAGGTGAGCACGTCGACGGCGGTGGTGCGGACGAGGTCGGCGAGCGCGTCAGGAGTCACCTGACGAAGTCTAAGGATGCGTCGTCGCTGTTCAGCGAACGGGTGCGCGGGCCCCGGCTGGGGTGCGCGGCGCGTCACCGGCCGGTGACCCGGGTGTGAGAGCGTGACGTCCGACGTGCGCGCCCACCGGCGGCCGCGGGATCTTTAGACTGGCGTGCCGGGTCACCTGGCGACCGATGGCGAGACGAGGTCCGAACAGCATGGCTAGCGGTAAGCAGAGCAAGGCGATGCGCAAGGCGCGCGGCTCGGTCGTGCAGCAGCGCTCGATCCCGTGGGCGACGTTGTCCGGAGTCGGGGTCGTGCTCCTCGTCGCCGTGGTCGTGTTCGGCTACGCCTACGTGCGCTACGCCGACCAGGCCGAGTCCCGGGAGGCGCAGGCGAAGGCGGAGGCCGCGGCGGCCCCGTTCAAGCCGAGCCAGGAGAACCCGGACCCGTCCAAGGGCATCCCCGGCGTCGAGTTCGCCGACTACCCCGGCCAGCAGCACGTCACCCCGCAGCAGCGGGTGGCCTACGACAAGACGCCGCCCTTCGGCGGGCCGCACGACGGCATCTGGGCCGACTGCACCGGCGTCGTCTACCCGAACCCGGTGCGGACCGAGAACATGGTCCACTCGCTGGAGCACGGTGCGATCTGGATCGCCTACGACCCGGCGCGGATCGACGAGGCCGGACGCGAGAAGCTCGCCCGCCGAGTCGACGGCACGAACTACTCGATGATGTCGCCGTACCCGGGGATGGACAGCCCGATCTCGGTGCAGTCCTGGGGCCACCGGCTCAAGCTCGACGACCCGGACGACCCGCGGATCGACCAGTTCTTCGCCGCGCTCAAGGAGAACCCGAACAACGTCTACCCGGAGGTCGGCGGCGCCTGCCAGGCGTACCCGGGCGCGTTCGACACCCAGAACCCGCCGCCGTTCGACGCCAGCCCGCCGCCCGCCGACGCGATCCCGATGAGCGGCGAGGGCTCCCAGGCCGCGCAGGGCGAGATGGGCGGCCGGTGAGCGCCGGGGACCCCGGCGCCGCCGGCACCTCCACGGCCGTGCGGGTCGTGATCGCCGTCGGCGCCGCGCTGGCCCTGCTGCTGCTCGGCGGCGCGTTGGGCTTGCTGCTGGCGACGCCGGGGCAGGACTCCCGGCCGGGTCCCAGCGCCGTGGACATCGGCTTCGCGCAGGACATGACGACGCACCACCAGCAGGCCGTGACGATGGCGACGCTGGCCAGGGAGCGCGGTGCGGACGTCGCGGTGCGGCAGCTCGCGTTCGACATCGAGACGAACCAGCGGGACCAGATCGGCCGGATGCGCGGCTGGCTGGGCCTGTGGGGCGAGCCGGGCAGCCCGAGCGGTCCGCCGATGGGGTGGATGCGCGAGAGCGGCCACCAGCACGGCGCGGCGCCCGGGACGGGGGCGAGCGCCACCATGCCCGGCATGGCCAGCACCGCCGAGCTGGATCGGCTGCGGGGACTCGAAGGGCCCGCGTTCGACAGCTACTTCCTGCAGCTGATGCTGCGCCACCACGAGGGCGGGGCGCCGATGGCGCGCTACGGGTCCGAGCACGCGGAGCTCGCCCCGGTGCGGGGGTTGGCGGCGAACATGCTCGGCTCCCAGGCCAGTGAGAGCCGGCTCATGCGCGGGATGCTCGGCGACCGCGGCGTCGCGCCCCTGCCGCTGGGCTGAATCAGCTCAGCAGGTGTCGCGGCGGGGCTGCCGACCCGCGATGAGCAGGAGCAGCAGGGCGAGAGCGGCGGCGCCGAAGGTGAGCGCGGGCAGCAGCGGCAGCCGGATCCGGTCGAAGGCCAGCGCGCAGCCGAACAGGGCGGCGGGGTAGGCGAAGCGCAAGCCGCGCCGCTGCCAGTCGCGGGTCCAGCGCACCCGGCCGCCGCTGAGCAGCGCCAGGGCCGCGGCGAACCCCAGCAGCACCGGCGCCGAGACCTCCAGGGCCTGCCCGGGGGAGATCGCCCAGCCCAGCACCGCGGCGATCCCCGTGCTCCCGCCGAGGAACAGCGGTGGCAGCACGAGCCACCGCGGCACGGTGAGGTCGAGCAGGACGGGGCACAGCGGCACCGCTCAATGATGATCTCCCGCTGCTCCGCGCGCACCGCCGCGGCGCCGCCGGTCGGCGGACGGTCGCCGCGCCGCGCCGGGCGGTCGAGCGGTCCAGCTGACCGGGAATTCCGCCAGGCCCTCCTGCGTTCCAGGTCAACGCACCCGATCTGGCAGAATGGCAGGTCGAGTCGGCTCCGGTTCACCTCGCGGCGATCGGCGACGAGGACCCGGCGGCCCCGAACAGGAGGACACGCGTTGAAGGCGGACATTCACCCCCAGTACGTCACCACCCAGGTGAGCTGCGGCTGCGGGAACAGCTTCACCACCCGGAGCACCAAGGCCGGCAACCTGACGGTCGAGGTCTGCTCCAACTGCCACCCGTTCTACACGGGCAAGCAGAAGATCCTGGACACCGGCGGCCGGGTGGCTCGCTTCGAGGCCCGCTACGGCCGCCGCAACAAGGACGGCGCCAAGAAGTAGCCAGGCCGACGGCGCCCGTCTCCGCGCATCGCGCGGGGCGGGCGCCGTCTTCGTATCGGGGTCCGCCGGGCCCCGCCAGGTCCGCCACCTCGCTGCGCCAGGAATAGAGGGTTCCCGTGGAAACGTCGAAGCTCGATGAGTTGCTCGCGGAGCACGCGGAGCTGGAGCGGCGCCTGGCCGAACCGGACGTGCACGCCGACCAGGCGACCGCGCGGAAGCTCGGCCGCCGCTACGCCGAGCTGACCCCGGTCGCCAAGGCCGCGCGGGAGTGGGAGCAGACCCGTTCCGACCTGTCCACCGCGCAGGAGTTCGCGGCGGAGGACGAGGGCTTCGCGGCCGAGGCCGAGTCGCTGGCCGCGGCGCTGCCCGGGCTGGAGACCCGGCTCACCGAGCTCCTGCTGCCCCGCGACCCGCACGACTCCTCCGACGTCCTGCTCGAGGTCAAGTCCGGTGAGGGCGGCGAGGAGTCGGCGCTGTTCGCCGGGGATCTGCTGCGGATGTACCTGCGCTTCGCCGAGCGGCAGGGCTGGCGCGCGGAGGTCCTCGACGCCACCGAATCCGACCTGGGCGGCTACAAGGACGTGACGGTCGCGGTGAAGGCGAAGGCGGGTGACACCGGCCCGGACGGGGTCTGGGCGAAGCTCAAGTTCGAAGGCGGGGTGCACCGGGTGCAGCGGGTGCCCGTCACCGAATCCCAGGGCCGCATCCACACCTCGGCCGCCGGGGTGCTGGTGTACCCGGAGACCGAGGAAGTCGAGATCGAGGTCGACGAGAAGGACCTCCGCATCGACGTCTACCGCTCGTCCGGGCCCGGCGGGCAGAGCGTGAACACCACCGACTCGGCGGTGCGCATCACCCACCTGCCGACGGGGACCGTGGTGTCCTGCCAGAACGAGAAGTCGCAGCTGCAGAACAAGGTGCGCGCCATCCAGGTGCTGCGCGCCCGGTTGCAGGCGCTGGCCGAGGAGGAAGCGGAGAAGGAGGCCGCCGAGACCCGGCGCAGCCAGGTCCGCACCGTTGACCGCTCCGAGCGCGTGCGCACCTACAACTTCGCGGAGAACCGGATCTCCGACCACCGGGTCAACTACAAGGCCTACAACCTGGACCACGTGCTCGACGGCGATCTCGACGGGGTGCTCGGCGCGCTCGTCGCCGCCGACCGGGAGGAGCGTCTTGCCGCGAGCTCGTGATCCCCGGGCCGCTGCCCTGCGGTTCCCCGAGGTCGATCGCCGGTGCGTCCGCCGTGCCAGGGCGCCTCGCGCCACCCCGGGGTGTCGCCTGAACGGGAGCGCGGAGCACGCGCTCTAAGCTTGCCCCCGTGACTCGACAGCCACTGCGCCTGGCCATCCTCGAAGCGGAACGAGTGCTGTCCGCGGCAGGCGTGGCGAGCCCCCGCACGGACGCCGAACTGCTGGCCGCGCACCTGCTCGGGGTGGAGCGGACGAAACTGATGATGGTGCCCCTGGTCGACCCGCCGGTCGTGGAGGCCCTGCAAGCGCTCGTGCGGCAGCGCGCCGATCGGATTCCGCTGCAGCACCTGGTGGGCACCGCCCACCTCGGCACCATCTCGCTGAGCGTCGGCCCCGGCGTGTTCGTGCCCCGCCCGGAGACCGAGCTGCTGCTCGCCTGGGGCCTGGGCGTCCTGGACGGGGTGGACCGCCCCGTCGTGGTCGATCTGTGCACCGGGACCGGGGCGCTCGCGCTGGCCGTGGCGAACGCCCGCCCGGACGCGCAGGTGCACGCGGTCGAGCTGGACCAGCAAGCCCTGGCCTGGGCCCGGCACAACATCGATCAGCGGGCCGCCGCCGGGGACACCCCGGTGCGGCTCCACGCGGGCGACGTGTCCGATCCGACGCTGCTCATGGAACTGGAGGGGCTGGTCGACCTCGTGCTGTGCAACCCGCCGTACGTCCCGGCGGGGACGCCGGTGCCGCCGGAGGTGCGCGATCACGATCCGCACGTCGCGGTGTTCGGCGGGCGCGACGGCCTCGACGTGGTGCGCCAGGTCGTCGGCTGCGCGGCGCGGCTGCTGCGGCCCGGCGGGGGAGCGGCCATCGAGCACGACGACACCCACGGCGGTTCCGTGCCCGCGCTGCTCAAGGCGCGGCGGGTGCTCGACGACGTGCAGGACCACCCCGACCTCGCCGGCCGCCCCCGCTTCGCCACCGCCCGCCGAGCGGCTCCGGAGCTCTGAGCACCGCACCCGCGGGCCCGGGAGCGGCCGGGCGGGCCGGAACCCGCACGTTCGAGAAGGCCCGGGCGCGACGAATCCGGCCAGGGCTGGGAGCCCTGGCCGGATTCAGGTCGGTGGGACGCGCGCGGGTCAGCGGCGGGGCCGCGAACCCTGCTCCGCTGGTTCGCCCTTGCCTGCGGTGCCGGGCTGCCCGGGCTGACTTCCGGATGCGCCGGGGACGGGCAGCTGGATGCGGCGGGTCGGCTGATCGTGCGGGTTCTGCTGCTGCCCCGGCTTGCCACCCGGCAGGTTCCGCTTCTGGATCTTCTCGGTCGGGCCGTCCCCGGGGGAGCTGCGCTGGTCCTGCTGCGGCGGGGCCTCCTGGGAGCGGTCCTCGGCGACGGCGGCCTCGGCGAGCTTGCGAGCCTGCTCGCGGGCCTCCGCGGCCGCCTCCCGCAGCGCGGCCTCCTCCTCGTCCTCCTGCGAGAGCCGGGACAGCAGCGGCGTCGTCTGCCCGAGCAGCTCCGCGGCGTCCCGCAGCTTGCCCGCGACGGTGTCGCGCAGCTCGGTCAGCGAATGCACCTGCTGGTCGGCCTTGGTCAGCCTGCGCTGGCACTCCTCGCTGGTCTCGCCGAGGCGGCGCTCGGCGTCCTTGCGCGCCTCCCGGATCAGCCGCTCCCGCTCGCGCGTGCCCTCCTGGACCAGGCGGGTCGCCTCGTCGGTGGTCTCGCGGATCATGCGCTCGGACTTCTCCGTGGCCTCCGCGATGCGCCGCTCGGCCTCCTGCACGCTCTCCTGCTCGCGCCGCTGGGCCGCCTCGACGCTCTCCTGCTCGCGCTTCGCGGCGGCCTGGGTGCTCTCCTTCTCCAAGCGCTGCGCGGCCTCGGTGCTCTCGCGCTGCAGCTTCTCCGCGGCCTGCGTGGACTCGGTGTTCAGGCGGGTGGCCTCGTCGGTGGCCTCGCGGACCCGGCGGTGCGCCTCGTTGGTGCCCTCGCGCAGCCTGCGGTTCGCTTCCTCGGTGGCCTCTCGGACGCGGCGCTGCGCGTCGGCCTTGCTCGTGGCCTCCTGCTCGGTGAGGGTCTTCATCGACTCGGTCCGGCGCGCGGCCATCGCGATCTCGAAGTCCTCCTCGACCTGCAGGCGCCGCGCCTCCGACTCCTCGTCGGCGCGCGTGCGGGCCTGCTCGGCCTCGGTGGTGATCCGCTGGGCCTCGGCGTTGGCCTTGTCCATCACCGAGCGGTGTTCCTGCTCCATCTCGGTGCGGCGGGTGTCGGCCTCGGCGATGAGCTTCTCGTACCGGGTCCGCAGCGCGCCCGCCTCGGCCTCGGAGCGGGAGCGGGTCTCGGCGGCGTCCTTCTCCGCGCGGGCCCGGATGTCGTTGGCCTCGTCCTGCGCCAGCCGCAGCATCCGCTGCAACCGCTCGCTGAGCCCCTCCAACGTGGTCGGCGGCTTGGACAACCGCTCCACCTGGCCGCGCAGGTTCTCGATCTCCGAGCGGGACGACTCCAACTGCTTGGACAGGTCCCGGGCCTGGGAGACCGCCGCGTCGCGATCGGAGGTGATGATGCGCAGATCCGCGTCGACGCGCTCGAGGTGCTCGTCGACCTGGGCCCGGTCGTACCCGTTCTTGCGAACGAGGTCGAAGCCCGATCCCAGCGGGAGAAGATCACGGTCGTCTGCGAGGCCCATGGTTCAACGCTACCTGGAAGGCAACGGCGTTGTGGGAGGTGTGGGCGGGATGACCGCAGAATTGCCGGACCGGGGGCGCGGGGTCCGCGCGATCGGGTCCAAAGCCCCTTGCCGCCGCCCACCGCGGTCGCGAACGGTGAGGCTGTCGACCGATCGTGCCGGAGGTGATCGATGTGGCCACCAGGGCCAACGAGCAGCAGCGGATCACACCGTGGAGCCGGTGGCAGGACTGGGTCGCGCTGGTGCTCGGTGCCTACTCGATCCTCGCGACGATGTGGACGTGGACGAACGGCCGCGCGCTCTCGGCGATGATCGTGCTCGGCGGCCTGCTGGTGCTGGCCGCGTTGTGGTCGCTGGCCATGCCCGGCTCGATGACCAGCGAGTACGCGCACATGCTGCTCGGTGTCCTGCTGTTCCTCTCGCCCTGGGTGCTGGGCTTCGCCGGGTACGCCGGAGCGGCCTGGACCTGCTGGGTGGTGGGCGTGCTGGCGATCGTGGTCGGCGCGGCCGCGCTGCCGGAGGCCCACGGCCGGGGCACCGCCGAGCGGCGCTAGCTTCCGGTCACCCCGCCGGCTCGACCAGTTCCACCAGGACGCCGCCCGCGTCCTTCGGGTGCACGAAGTTGATCCTGCTGTCCGAGGTGCCGCGCCGCGGGCTGTCGTAGAGCAACCGGAGTCCCTTGGCACGGAGTGCCGCGCTGGCCGCCTCGACGTCGGTCACGCGGAGGGCGAGCTGCTGCAGCCCGGGGTTGTTGCGTTCGAGGAACTTCGCGATCGCCGAGTCCGGCCGGAGCGGGGCGAGCAGCTGGATCTGGGTGGAGCCGGTGCTGTCGCCCGGCGCGCGCAGCATCGCTTCGCGCACGCCCTGCTCCTCGTTCTCCTCGGTGTGCGTGACCTCCAGCCCGAAGGTCGTGCGCTGGAACTCGATCGCCTCGTCGAGATCGGTGACCGCGATGCCGACGTGATCGATCGCGGTGACCAGTCCGCTCAGTTCGCTGTGCATGGCGCGCAGCCTAGCTCCCGGCGAGGACGCGCAGCCCCCGCTCGGGTGTGCCGCGCGGCACCCGCCGGCCTCGCCGACCACCGGTGCGGTCGTGCGAGGAAGGGAACCTTTCTGCCACCGGTGGCAGAAAGGTTCCCTTCCTCGCATCCGCGTGATCGGTGGGCGGGGGTGTGCGATGGTGGCACCGGGTGCCGTCGCGGGGCTGGTCCGGGTGGTGCGGCGCGGCGCATGATGGGGCCGTGCGCGCCGGCCCCAGCGGTGCGCGGCGTAGTCGATGAGGATCAGCCGGGAGGCGACTGTGAGCACGTCTGTGATCGTTTCGGGGGCCCGCACTCCGATGGGGCGCCTGCTGGGCTCGTTGAAGGGCTTCTCGGGCGCGCAGCTCGGCGGCGTCGCGATCAAGGCGGCGCTCGAACGCGGCGGCGTCGCCCCGGAGCAGGTGCAGTACACGATCATGGGCCAGGTGCTGACCGCCGGCGCCGGGCAGATCCCCGCCCGTCAGGCGGCGGTCGCGGCCGGGATCTCGATGGACGTCCCCGCCCTGACCATCAACAAGGTCTGCCTGTCCGGTCTGGACGCGATCGCGCTGGCGGACCAGCTGATCCGCGCGGGCGAGTTCGACGTGGTCGTCGCGGGTGGCCAGGAGTCGATGACGCAGGCCCCGCACCTGCTGTCCGGGTCCCGCGAGGGCACCAAGTTCGGCGACGCCGCGCTGGTGGACCACATGTCCTTCGACGGCCTGACCTGCGCCTTCGACGAGATCGCGATGGGTGCCTCGACGGAGAAGCACAACGCGCGGCACGGCCTCACCCGCCAGGAGCAGGACGAGTTCGCCGCCCGCTCGCACCAGCGGGCCGGGGCGGCCGCGCAGCGCGGCGTGTTCGCCGAGGAGATCGCCCCGGTGCGGGTGCCGCAGCGCAAGGGCGACCCGCTGGTGGTCGACGCCGACGAGGGCGTGCGCCCGGACACGACGGCGGAGGCCCTCGGGAAGCTGCGCCCGGCGTTCGCCGCCGACGGCACGATCACGCCCGGCTCGGCCTCGCAGATCTCCGATGGCGCCGCCGCGGTCGTGGTGATGCGCAAGGAGAAGGCCGAGGAGCTCGGGCTCAGCTGGCTGGCCGAGATCGGCGCCCACGGCGTCGTCGCCGGACCGGACGCCAGCCTGCACGAGCAGCCCTCGAACGCGATCAAGGCCGCCTGCGCGAAGGAGCGGGTGGACGCGGCCGAACTCGACCTGGTGGAGATCAACGAGGCGTTCGCCGCGGTGGGCATCGTCTCCACCCGCGCGCTGGGCCTCTCCGAGGAGGTCGTCAACGTGAACGGCGGTGCGATCGCGCTGGGCCACCCGCTCGGCATGTCCGGGGCGCGGCTGGTGCTGCACCTGGCCCTGGAGCTGCGTCGCCGCGGCGGCGGCACGGGTGCGGCTGGGCTGTGCGGCGGCGGTGGCCAGGGCGATGCGCTGATCCTGCGCGTGCCCCGCGGCTGAGCGGCTCGGGATCGTCGCCCTGCTCCCGCTGCTCCGGGCGGCCCCGGGGTACCCGGATTTCACCCCGATGCCGTCCCGGATTTTCGCCACCGACCGTGATCACTGAGCGTGCCCGCCGCTACCCTGGCGGGCATGAAGTGGCTTCCAGGTGGATGGCAACGTGCTGACCGATCGCAGCGCGAGTGGGCGACCTCCCCGCACCGCGTGAGCGGTCAGGACGGGGTCACCGCACGGCTCGGCTCCGATCGCGGTGCCCAGCACACCCGGGTCTACGGCAATCAGGACCGCCCTGCCGAACCGGCTGGTCCGGTCGGGCTCGGCGTGGAAGCTCGCGACGTCGACGTGTCCGCGAGCAGCTTCCGGATGCTGCTGCTCGGTGGCGGGATCAGCGGTTTCGGCACCGTGCTCTGCGCGGCCACGCTGGTCAACCAGGGCGGCAGCGTCAGCGTGTGGATCTGGCAGCTCGTGTTCGGTGTCATCTTCCTGGGCTTCGCGATGTCCTCGCGCGGCATGCTCAACAGCCGCGGTTTCCTGGTGGACCGCAGCGGCTTCTACGCCCGCACCCTCGGCGAGATCTACGGGGTGGCGTGGAGCGAGATCTCGGCGATCGGCATCGGGAGCCTGCCGTGGATCGAGCAGAAGCGCCCCGTGCACCCGGAGCGCAGGGTGGCGCTGGAGTTCTACCCGGCCGATCCCGGTTTCGGCAGCAGGCACCCGGAGCTGGAGCGCTGGCGGGTGGAGGAGGAGCCGTCCATTCCGGGCACGCCCTCGGTGCGCTACCGCTTCCACCTCCCGCCGTTCACCCGGATCCCGAAGGCCGTGGAGAGCGCGGTGCAGACCGCGGCCCCGCGCAAGTGGGTGGGCCACTACCGCAGGCATCTGCCCGTCGTGTCGTTCCCCGACTCGACCCGGCTCTGACCGGTCTCACCAGCCCAGGCTGTCCAGCGGATCGGCCGGGGCGAGCGCCGGATCGTCCTGCCGGAAGGTGCGGGCGCGGCCCCGGCCGGTGATCGCGGTCTCGAACCGGACCGTGACCCGCCCCAGCCCGGCGCCCTGCACCCAGCCGTGCCCTTCCGCTTCGTGGACCACGTCGTCCCCGGCGCGCCACGCGTGCCGCGCCGGGGCGGGCGCGGGCGGCGGGTCTTCCTCGGCCGCGGGCGGTTCCGCGGCCTCGCCGCGCTGGACGGGATCCTCGAACAGCGCTTCCTGCTCCGAGGTCGCCAGCCCCGAGTAGGAGACCCCGACCAGCCGGATCGGCGTCCCCGGCGGTACCGCCACCGCGATCAGCCGCCGAGCCGCCGCGGTCAGCGGGACCAGGTCCGAGGTGGCGGCGGCGAAGGTCTCCGCACGGCTGATCGTGGTGAAGTCGGCGTCCCGGACCTTCACCGTCACCGTCCGCGCGGCCCTGCCGGAGGCGATCAGCCTGCGGTGCGCGTGCTCGGCCATGCCGTCCACCTCGACGGCCAGCGCACCCGGGCCGGTGATGTCCACGTCGAACGTCGTCTCCGCGCTGACCTGCTTCGACTCCGCGCGCTCCGCGACCGGATGGTCGTCGACGCCGTGCGCCAGGCGGTGCAGCTCCGCGCCGTGCGCCTGGCCGAGCAGCGTGGTCACGTCCGCGAGGTGCAGCTCGGCGAGCTCGCCGACGCTGTGCACACCGATCCGGTGCAGCTTCGACTCGGTGACCGGCCCCACGCCCCACAGCTTCCGCACGGGAAGGCCAGTGAGCAGTTCCCGCTCCTGATCGGGCGGTACCACCAGCGCCCCGTCCGGCTTCGCCAGCCCGGAGGCGATCTTCGCGAGCTGCTTGCCGGAGCCCGCGCCGACCGAGGCGGGCACGCCGACCTCCGCGCTGATCCGTTCGCGCAGCCGGGCCGCGAAGCGCTCCACCGCCCCGGCGGTCGCTCCCGCCAGTTCCACCGGTTCGAGGAACGCCTCGTCGATCGAGACCTGGCCGACCACGTCGGACACGTCGCGGACGATCTCGAAAACCCGCTCGCTGACCGCCTTGTAGACCCGGCCGCGCGGGGGGAGCACCACCGCCACCGGGCAACGGCGGCGGGCTTCGGCCATCGGCATCGCGGAGCGGGCGCCGTAGGCGCGGGCCTGGTAGCTGGCCCCGGCCACGGTGCCGCGCGGGCCCAGGCCGCCGACCAGCACCGCGCGATCGGCGACGGTGGGACGGGTGAGCTGCTCGACGGACGCGAAGAACGCGTCCATGTCCACGTGCAGCACCCATCTGCGCATGGGGACATTGAACGAGATGCCACCGACAACCACCACGGCCCGGTGGCGCCCGGTCAGTCCTCGTCGTCGGCGGTGGGACCGGGGGCGGTGCCGGGGTCCGCGGGCTCGCGGTGCGGCGGGGCCAGGAACACCACGCCGCGGTCGAGATCGAGCGGTCCACCCGGATCGTGCTCGCGGCCCGGCGCGCCCTGATCACCCTCGTGCCGGAGCTTGCGGCCCGGGAACAGTTCGCCGTAGGAAGCCATGCCCCCAGCGTAGGACGCCGCGCACCCCGGCGGCGCCCGTCGATGCGAGGAAGGGAACCTTCCTGTCACGGGCGTGAGGAAGGGAACCTTTCTGTCACGGATGCGAGGAAGGGAACCTTTCTGTCACCGGCGGCTCGGGGCGGGAACGCCGGACGGCCGCCACCGCGGGGAGCGGTGACGGCCGTCGGCGTGCTGCGCGGGGGCCCGGGATCAGAACAGGGCGCTGGCCAGCGCCCGGCGCCCGGCGATGACCTGGGGGTCGTCGGCGGGGAAGAGCTCGAACATGTCGATCAGGTGCTGCCGGACTCGGTTGCGGTCCTCACCCGAGGTGCGCTTGACGGCGCGGACGAGCCGGTCGAAGGCGGCCTCGACCCGCTGCGCGGCGAGCTCCGCGTCGGAGGCGGCCAGCTGCGCGTCGACGTCGTCGGGAGCGGCGTCGGCGCGCTCCACCGCGGCCGGGTCCGCGTTCTCGGCACGAGCGGCGAACCGCACCTGGGCGAGAGCGGCCTTGGCCTGCTCGTTGCCCGGCTCGGCCTCCAGGATCTGCTGGTAGGCGGCCTCGGCGGCGGCGAAGTCTCCGCTCTCCAGCGCGTCCTCCGCGGCGGTGAAGCGCGGGTCCTCGGGCTCCTCCTCGACCGCGTCCCCGGCGCCCTGCTCGGCGGCGCGGATGCCGGGGAGCTGCTCGCGCAGCGCGTCGAGCAGCGCGGTGATCCACTGCCGGATCTGCGGCTCGGGCTGGGCTCCGGCGAAGGCCTCGACCGGCTGGCCGCCCGCGATCGCGATCACGGTGGGGATCGACTGGACCTGGAACAGCTGCGCGATCCGCGGGTTGGCGTCCACGTCGACCTTGGCGAGCACCCAGCTGCCGCCCCCTTCCTGCGCGAGGCGCTCCAAGACGGGGGAGAGCTGCTTGCAGGGGCCGCACCACTCGGCCCACAGGTCGACGACCACCGGGACCTGCATGGAGCGGTCCACGACCTCGGCTTGGAAGGTCGCCTCGGTGACGTCGATGACCACCGGCGTCCCGTCGGCCGGCTCGCCGTCGGGGGAGCCGCCGGGAGCCGGGGCGCGGTTCGCGGTGTCCGCCTTGTTCTTCAGCGCGGACAGGTCGACAGCGCCCGCCATCGCGGCGGACATGGCTGCGTTCTGGCGTGGATCGGGCCTCGTCACCTCTCCATCCTGACACGGCGCACGAGGTGCCTGGTGCGTGGGCGACGGTTCGCCGGACGGCGGGGTGAGAGCGACCCAGTGCTGGTGACGGTCCGCTCGCCGGACCGCCGAAGGCCACCTGAACGAGTGTGGATGATCACTCTAAAGACTGAGGTTTGCTGGATAGCCCTCAGGTTTTCCCGGAGTGATCGCCGAAGGAGCTGCTGTGCCTGCGCGGGATCTTGTTCCGATGCGGGACGACGGGGAGTCCCGGGGAAAGATCCGGGGTGGAACTCCTCACCCGGAAGTTCTAAGAGAGGTTCTGAACGTGCGTATTGCAACCCGCGTCGCCGGCGCCGCCGGCATCGCCGCCCTCGGCATGGTGTCCCTCGGCTCGACCGCGTTCGCGGACACCGCGGGCAACGAGGGCGTCAACCTGGTTGACGACAACAACATCAGCGCCGTGCCGGTCCAGGCCTGCGGCAACAACGTCGGCGCCGTCATCGGCGTCGTGGTGCCGGTCCTGTCGCCGCAGACCAGCGACTGCACCAACGCCCCGGTCGTCGACCACCCCTCCATCAAGGGCTGAACGACCTGATGCGAACGCGGCCGGCCGGAGCGTCCCTCGGGGGCTCCGGCCGGCCGCGTGCTTCGGCTACTCCTCGGCGGCCAGCCGCTCCTCGACCCGCCGCACCTTCGCCTGCAGCTGTCCGGTGTGGCCGGGCCGGATGTCGGCCTTGAGCACCAGGCTGGTTCGCGGCGATCGGGACGAGACCGCCTCGGTGGCCCGCTTCACCACGTCCATCACCTCGTCCCACTCGCCTTCGATCGTCGTGAACATCGAGGTCGTCTCGTGCGGCAGTCCGGATTCGCGGACCACCCGCACCGCCGCCGCGACCGCCGCGCTGACCCCGTCGTCCTCGCCGGAGCCGGACGGGGCCACGCTGAACGCCACCAACATGCGATCTTCCTCCTGCGCTGCTCGGGTACCGCACGATCATGCGCGACGCGGACCGGATCCCGCCTCCCGGCAGGTGGGTCATGGCTGATGGTCATTCGTGCTCGCGAGGCCCGCTGCTAGCGTCGGCATCATGAGCGCCCGGAGTCCGCTGCCCTTCGATCCCATCGCACGCGCTGCCGAGCTGTGGTCGGAGCGGGTCGGCCCGTCGACGACGATGGCCGCGGTGACCAGCGTGATGCGTGTCCAGCAGATCTTGCAGTCCGCTGTGGACACCGCGCTGCGCCCGCACAACCTCACCTTCGCCCGGTACGAGGCCCTCGTGCTGCTCACGTTCTCCAGCCGCGGGAGCCTGCCGATGCGGGTCATGGGCGACCGGCTCCAGCTGCACCCCACCAGCGTCACCAACATCGTCGACCGGCTGGAGCACGACTCGCTGGTCCGCCGGGTGCCGCACCCCACGGATCGGCGGACCACCCTCGTGGAGATCACGGACGAGGGACGGGACCTGATGAAGCGCGCCACCGCCTCCGTGACCGAGATCGAGTTCGGGCTGGCCGGGGTCACCGAGCGGCAGACCCAGCAGCTCACCGAACTGCTCGGCAAGGTCCGGCACGCCGCGGGCGACTTCTGAGCCGACGCGCGGCGCCTCAGCCCAGGGTGCGCAGCACGTGCCGGACGCGGCCCCAGAAGGTCGGCTCCGCCGAGTCGCGCCAGGTGAGCAAGCCCCTGGCGTTCGCCCAGCGCTCGAACCCGATCGAGGCCAGCGGCGGGATCGAGGCCACCAGCGCCAGCACGAGCACCCCGAACGACCAGCGCAGCGGGCTGAACACCACCAGGCAGGCCACGACGTACGCGGTGAACACGAGGCCGTGCACCCAGCCGAGCACGGTCACGCCGAGCGGCATGTCGAGCCCGTACTTGAACCCCATCGCGACGAGCAGCCCGCCCCAGGAGCAGGCCTCGGCGATCGCGACGAGGCGGAACCAGCCCGCGTAGGTACGGAGCACTCCCGGACCGCCTTCCGGACGCGGTGCCGCCGGTCGGCACCCTGATGTCCGAGTGTGCCCGGTGCGCCGGATCACACGACCACCCGGTGCGCGATTCCGCCCTGGAATTCGCCGTCGGCCCGGATTCCGGGTGAACCGATGCGGGAATCGGCTGATTGCGCCGTTCGGCCGCAATTCCGCGGCCGTCGGCACGCAGGAACGATGCCGGGCATTGACACCGGTGATGCCGGGGGGTGGAATCCGCCGAACATGACAACGTTGTCGGATTCCGGGAATGCCCGGCGAGCCACCATGAACGACGTGGCCCGCCTCGCCGGGGTGAGCATCAAGACGGTGTCCCGGGTCGTCAACGGCGAGAGCGGGGTGCGCTCGGGCACGGAGCACCGGGTCCGGGCCGCGATCGACCAGCTCGGATTCCGCCGCAACCTGGGCGCCCGCAACCTCCGGCGCGGAACTGAGACCGGCATCATCGGCCTCGTCCTCGAGGACGTGGCGAACCCCTTCTACTCGATGCTGACCCGCGCGGTCGAAGAGGTCGCCAGGGCACAGGGCGCCCAGGTGCTCACCGGCTCCTCCGGGGAGGACCCCGGCCTGGAGCGCGAGCTGGTCCTGGAGTTCCTCTCCCGCCGGGTGGACGGTCTGCTCGTGGTGCCCGCCGGTGACCGGCACGGCTACCTGGCGCGGGAGATCACGACCGGAACCCCCGTGGTGTTCGTGGACCGCCCGCCGGGCGGGATCGACGCGGACACGGTGCTGGTCGACAACGTCGGCGGCACCGCGCTGGCCACCCGGCACCTCGCCGCCCGGGGGCACCGACGCATCGCGTTCCTCGGCGATTCGCCGGGCATCAGCACCGCGGCCGAGCGGCTGCGCGGATTCCGGGAGGGCTGCGCTCAGTCCGGGATCCCGGTGGAGCCCGAGCTGGTGCGGATGGGGCCGCACACCGGCGAGTCGGTGGCCGCGGCGCTCGCCGGGCCGATGCGGAGCGCGACTGCGCTGGTCACCGGGAACAACCGGATCACCGTGCACGCGCTGCGCGCGCTGTCCGGCCGCGCCCGGCGCCCGGCGCTGGTGGGCTTCGACGACTTCGAGCTCGCTGACCTGCTGGTCCCACCGATCACGGTGATCACCTACGACGTGCGGGAGCTGGGCGCCTCGGCGGCGCGGGCGCTCTACGCGCGGCTGGCGGGGGACGCCTCGCCGCCGCGGCGGCTGGTGCTGCCCACCCGCCTGCTGGTGCGGGGCTCCGGGGAGGTCCCGGCGTGATCCCCGCCCGATCCCGACCCCCGGTACTCCGAGCCCCAGGGAAGGTCTGATGTCCGAACCGCTGCTGGAAGCGCGCGCACTCACCAAGAGGTACGGCGGCGTGGAGGCGTTGCGCGGTGCCTCGTTCACCGTGCACCCCGGCGAAGTCGTCGCCCTCATCGGCGACAACGGGGCCGGCAAGTCCACCCTCGTCAAGTGCCTGTCCGGGGTGGAGCAGCCCGATTCCGGAGAGGTCCTGGTGGCCGGGCAGCCGGTGCGGCTGGACTCCCCGAGCGCCGCGCGGGCGCACGGGATCGAGACCGCCTACCAGGATCTCGCCGTCGCCCCGGACCTCGATCCGGCGGCGAACCTGTACCTGGGGCGCGAGCTCCGCCGACCTGGCCTGCTGGGCAAGCTCGGGATGCTGGACAAGGCCGCGATGCGCGCTCGCGCCGCCGAGCAGTTCGCCACCTTCGGCGTCTCGCTGCCCGACTTGGACGTGCCGATCGGCGCGCTCTCCGGGGGGCAGCGGCAGAGCGTCGCGGTGGCCCGCTCCGTGGCCTGGGCCGACAAGCTGGTGTTCCTCGACGAGCCCACCGCCGCGCTCGGCGTGGTGCAGCGGGAACGGGTGCTCGACGTGGTGCGCCGGGTCCGCGACACCGGCATCTCGGTGGTGCTGATCAGCCACAACATGCCCGAGGTGCGCTCGGTCGCCGACCGCGTCGAAGTGCTGCGGCTGGGCCGCCGCGTCGCCCGCTTCCGCGGGGCCGAGGTGACGCTGGAAGAGCTCGTGGGCGCCATGACCGGGGCGCTGACCCAGGAGGACGAGAACTGATGTCGGTACCGCAACGCTCCGCCGGGGACGAGATCGTCGACGGCCCCGGGCCGACGCCCGGCAAGACCCTCCGCGCCCGCCTGGCCGCCGCCCCGACGCTGTGGACGGGGCTGGTGCTCGTCGTGCTGTGCGTGCTGTTCAGCGCGGTGCGCCCGGACGCCTTCCCGACGCTGTTCAACCTGCAGACGCTGCTGGTGCAGGCGGCGCCGCTGCTGATGCTCGCCGTCGGCATGACCTTCGTGATCATCACGTCCGGGATCGACCTGTCCGTCGGCTCCGTGCTGGTGTTCGCCGGGGTGGTCTCGGCGCAGACGATGGAGGCGCTCAGCGGCGGCGATGCCACCGGTGCGGGCTGGGGTGTGATCGCCGTCGGGCTGCTCGCGGCGCTCGTGGGCGGCGCGGTGTGGGGCGTGCTCAACGGGTTGCTGGTCGCGGTGGCGAAGGTGCCCGCGCTGATCGTCACGCTCGGTTCGTTCGGCGCGGCGCTCGGGGCGGCGCAGCTGCTCACCAACGGCGTCGACGTGCGCACCGTGCCCGCCGCGCTGCGGGAGACCCTCGGCACCGGAACCTCGCTGGGCGTGGTGCCGAACCTGGTGATCCTCGCCGCGATCGTCACCGCGCTGGCCGGCTGGGCGCTGCACACCACCGCCTTCGGCAGGCGCACCTACGCGATCGGTTCCAACGCGGAGGCCGCGCGCCGCTCCGGCATCGACGTCGCCCGGCACCTGGTCTCCGTCTACGCGCTGACCGGCGTGCTGGCGGGGCTGGCCGGGTTCATGTCGCTGGCCTACTTCGGCACCACCACGATCAGCGGCCACAGCAACGACAACCTCAACGCGATCGCCTCCGTCGTGCTCGGCGGCACCAGCCTGTTCGGCGGCGTCGGCACGGTCCTCGGCAGCGTCATCGGCGTGTTCATCCCCGCCGTCCTCGACGCCGGGTTCGTCATGGCCGGGGTCCGGCCGTTCTGGCAGCCGATCGCCGTCGGCGCCGTCCTCGTCGCCGCGGTCTGGCTGGACCAGCGGCGCAGGCGCGCCCGCAACAGCCGCTGAGCCCACCCGGCCCACCGGTTCCAGTCCCAACGATCAGCTTTCCGGCACAACGGTGTGTGGAGGACGAAGTGAGAATCAGGCAGAAGATGATGGTCGTGCTGGCGGCGGGGACGCTGCTCGCCGGCTGCGGATCCGGGCAGATCGGGGACAGCGGTGGCGCGACCACCGATCCGGGCAACAAGAACCTCGCGCTGCTGACCGGGATGCGCGGTGAGCCGTTCTACGTGTCCATCGAATGCGCGGCGAAGGAGGAGGCCGCGGCGGCCGGCTACCAGCTCAACGCGCAGGCCCCGGAGAAGTTCGAGCAGGCCGAGCAGACCCAGCTGCTCAACGGGATCGTCAGCTCCCGTCCCGGAGCCGTGATCATCGCGCCGACCGACGACCAGGCGCTGATCACGCCGCTCCGGCAGGCCAAGGACAACGGGGTCCAGGTCGTCGAGGTGGACACCGCGCTGGAGGACGAGTCGGTCGCGGTGAGCTCGCTGTCCTCCGACAACCACGCGGGCGGTGTGCTCGCCGGGCGGACCCTCGCGCAGCTCGTGGGCGGCCGGCCGGGCTCGGTGCTCGCGCTGAACACGAAGGCGGGCACCTCCACGACCGATGAGCGCGCGAAGGGCTTCGAGGAGGAGATCGCCAAGCACCCCAACCTGAAGCTGCTGCCGACCCAGTACACGGAGAACGAGCCCGCCACGGCGGCGCAGATCGTCTCGGCGACCCTGGCGGCCAATCCCGACCTGGTCGGCGTGTTCGGCACCAACCTCAACACCGGGGAGGGCGCCGGGACCGCGCTGGCCAACGCCGGACGCTCCGGGCAGGTGCAGCTGGTCGGGTTCGACGCGAGCCCCAAGCAGGTCGACGACCTCCGCAACGGCCGGGTGCAGGCGCTCATCGCGCAGGATCCCGCCGAGATCGGCCGCGAGGGCGTCCGGCGCGCCATCGCCGCGATCAAGGGCGAACCCGTCGAGCGGGAGACCAAGACGGACATGATCGCCCTCACCCGCGACTCCATGCAGTCGCAGCAGCAGTACTTCTACCGAGCCACCTGCTGACGGCGGTTCCTGGAGGAAGGGAACTTTCCTGTCACCGGTGACAGGAAAGTTCCCTTCCTCGCACCGAAGTGCTCGGGGGCGGGTGGCGGGGCGCTGCCAGGCGGGCCGCTCGATCGGGGGAGGGGTCAGCCGATCCGGTCAGCGGAGCGGGCGTTGACGAACTCGCGGAGCAGTGCGTTGAACTCGTTGGCCTTCTCCCGGTTCGGCCAGTGGCCCGCACCGGGGATGACGTGCAGCTGGGCGCCGGAGATGGCGGTGGCGGCCTGCCGCGACGATTCGACGGGCACGACGGTGTCCCGGTCGCCGTGGACGAACATCACGGGGCAGCGGAGCTGGTCCAGGCGCGGTCCGTGGTTGACGCGCATGGCGCGGCGGCCGACGGAGTCGCGCTGCCAGTCGGCGAACACCGACTCCCGCCGCCCGGCCTCGGCACCGACCTCCGCGACGATCTCCTCCAGGTCCGGGACGGGCTGGTCGCCGGTGAACAACCGCCTGGTGAGCATCCTGCGCACGAGGCCCGGCCGGCGGGCGAGCAGCTTCGCGCCGAGGGTCCCGAGGAACTCGATCCGGGTGGCCAGGTAGCCCGTCAGGTGATGGTCGAGCCGCGGGACGAGCCCGCCGGAGCCGACCAGCACCAGCCCCCGGACCCGCCGCGGGTGCCGCAGCGTGAAACCGGTGGCGATGCTGCCGCCCATCGACAACCCGACGATCATCGTGTCGCGCACCTGCCAGGAGTCCAGCAGCCAGCGCAGCACCTCCTCGAAGGTGCGCTGGTTGGCCCGCCCGTGCCAGGGCATGCTGCCGCCCTGCCCGGGGAGGTCGGGCACGTAGACGCGGTGGTCGGCCGCGAGCACCGGGATGGTGTGCCGCCAGCTGAGCATCGCGTTGTCGAGACCGCCGCCGTGCAGCAGCACGATCGCGGGCCCCGAGGAGCCCGCGCGGTAGTAGCGGATCTTGCCGGCAGGGAATTCGACGTGGTCGACCTCGACACCCTGGGGCGGGGCGGTCATCTGTACTCCTTGTTCGAGAGCTGGCGGGCGAAGCGCGGTGGCGGACCGGTGGCCGTCGGGGAGACGTGCGGCGGGTCCGTCGCGTTGCCGCGCCGGATCGTGACGAGGGCGACGACTCCGCCGGGGAACGGGCGCACCTGTTCGATCTCGCGGTGGGACGCCGGTGTTACTGGGCGAGGATAGGCCCGCGCTCCGCCGGGCGGGCACCACCCGCCGGGGGCGCGGCCCGGCGTGCCAGGATGCGGAGCGTGAGCACCGCGTATGACTGCACCCGCCCGGACGGCCGGGACTCCGGTCTCGCCGCCGCCGCCAACACCGTCCGCGCAGGCGGCCTGGTCGTGTTGCCTACCGACACCGTGTACGGGATCGGCGCCGACGCGTTCGACGCCGATGCCGTGGGCGCCCTGCTGTCGGCCAAGGGCCGCGGCCGGGACATGCCGGTCCCGGTGCTGGTCGGTTCCTGGTCGACGATCGACGGCCTGGTGCAGTCGGTCTCCCAGCAGGCCCGGTCGCTGGTGGAGGCGTTCTGGCCCGGCGGCCTGTCGCTGGTGCTGCCGCAGGCGCCCTCGCTGGCCTGGGACCTGGGCAACACCCGGGGCACCGTGAACCTGCGGATGCCGCTGCACCCGGTGGCGCTGGACCTGCTGCGCGAGGTCGGTCCGATGGCGGTCTCCAGCGCGAACCGCACCGGGCACCCGCCCGCCGCCACGGCGCAGCAGGCGCGGGACCAGCTCGGCGACTCCGTGTCGGTCTACCTCGACGGCGGGCCCGCCGGGGACCCGGTGGCCTCGACGATCGTGGATCTCACCCAGCCGCATCCCCGGGTGCTGCGGGAGGGCGCGGTGAGCCTGGCCGAGTTGTCCGAGGTGCTGGGCGTCGAGGTCGAAGCCACCCCCTGAGCCGGGGCCGGGCCGGGGCCCGATCACGCGACCGGACGATCTTCGCTGATGCGGACCGGTGGTCGTGCTGCGGCCGATGGCCGATAGCGTTAGCGCCGGATGCGCAACGTGGACAGCGATGAGGAGCGCCGAGCTTGAAGACGCCGTTCTGGGGGCTGAACCTCGACCTCGCGCCGGCCGTCGGCCGGCGGGGGTAGCGCCGCCGCCATGGACAACGCACCCCTGTGGGCTCCCGCGGGCCTCCCGGCTCGGGAATACCTGCTCGTCCTGCTCACCGCGGCGGCGGTGACCTTCCTGCTGACCGGTCTCGTCCGGTTGCTCGCGATCCGGGTCGGGGCGGTCGCCTACCCGCGCAAGCGCGATGTGCACGTCACCCCGATCCCGCGGATGGGCGGGGTGGCGATGTTCGGCGGGGTGCTCGCCGCGATGTTCCTGGCGAGCAACCTGCCCGCGCTGTCGCGGGGCTTCGACTTCTCCAACGACGCGGTGGCCGCCCTCGTGGCCGGCGGGCTGATCGTGCTCGTCGGTGCGCTGGACGACCGCTTCGAGCTGGATTCGCTGACGAAGCTCGCCGGCCAGGTGACCGCGGCCGGGATCCTGGTGCTGTTCGGCGTGCAGTGGTTCGGCTTCTGGGTGCCGTGGGGCGGCGACGAGGGGCACCTCGGGCAGCTGATGGTGCTCAACAGCAACCAGGGGCAGCTGCTGACGGTGCTGCTGGTCGTGACCATGATCAACGCGATGAACTTCGTGGACGGCCTGGACGGGCTGGCCTCGGGGATCGGGCTGATCGCGGCGAGCGCGACGTGCGCGTTCTGCCTGAGCCTGCTCCAGCAGCACGGCGGTGACGTGACCGCCTACCCGCCGGCGCTGATCGCGGCCTCCATCGCGGGCGCGTGCATGGGCTTCCTGCCGTACAACTTCCAGCCGGCCCGGATCTTCATGGGTGATTCGGGTTCGATGCTGATCGGGCTGATGCTGGCGACGGCGAGCACCTCGGCCTCCGGGAAGGCGGACTACGCGGGCTTCGGCGGCAAGGACCTGCTCGCGCTGTTCTCCCCGCTGCTGGTGCTGGCGGCCGTCCTGTTCGTCCCCCTGCTGGACCTGATCATGGCGGTGGTGCGCCGCACCGCGGCGGGCAAGAGCCCCTTCCACGCGGACAAGATGCACCTGCACCACCGGCTGCTGGAGATCGGGCATTCGCAGCGCCGCGCGGTGCTGCTCATCTACCTCTGGGCGGGGGTGCTGGCGTTCGGCGCGGTGTCGTTGACGCTGTTCAGCGCGGCCGCCGTCGGCTGGGTCGTGGGACTGGGCGTGGTGGCGGCAGCTATCATTTCGCTCATTCCGCGACTGGCCGGGCGGTGGCGATCCGATCGAGGGGCCTGAATGAGCGACACGAGCGAGCGGTCCGCCGAGGAGACCGCGGAGAACCCGCACGCGGCGACCGTGCGGAAGCTGGCCGACGCGATGCTGCGCACCGCGTTGTGGCCGGGGCTCGTGACGGTGCTGGCCGGGATCGCGGTCTCCGCGGCGCTGGTCGGGGCGTCGGGCGCGTTCGGCGCGGCGGTCGGCGGGGCGGTGGCCTTCGGGTCCTCGCTGTTGACGATCTTCCTGATGCGCTGGACCGGCGGCCTGAACCCGATGTTCGTGATGGCGGTCGCGCTCGGCGGCTACGTGGGCAAGATGTTGGTGTTACTGATCGTGATGACCTTGCTCGGCGGGGTCTCCGCGTTGCATCCCACCGCGTTGGCGGTCACGATGCTGGCTACGATCATGGTCTGGGCCGGGGCGGAGGTCGTCGCGTTCCGGAAGACCAAGCTGCCGACGATCATCCCTGGTCAGTGAGGGTGTTGGCGAGCAGGATCGGGTAGATTCCCGAGACTTGTTACCCGCTGGTATTGTCCGCTTCGACCCGGGTCGCCCATCCGTGTGGCGACCGTCCACCGCTCACCGAACGTGGATGCGCTCACTTGGGTGGGGTCGGCGAACTTGCCGGATCGCGTATCGGGTACGTTACGTGCAAATCATGACGATTCCCCCGGCGGTGTGAACCTCGGGAGAACCGGAAGGAGCCCAGTTGGGCGCGCTGGTGCTGGCCCAAGGCGGACAGTTCGTACCGCCGGGTGCCGATGCTTTTGACCTCCCGCCGATCTTCGGCGGCGTAACCAAGCCGATGGTGCTGATCGCGCTCTCGGTGGTGATCGTCGGCGCGTACTTCGTGATGGCGACCCGCAACCTGAAGTTGGTACCGGGCAAGTCCCAGTTCGTCGCGGAGTTCCTCTACGAGTTCAGCCGCAACAACATCGCCCGGGAGCAGATCGGGGCGAAGGACTTCCGCAAGTTCGTCCCGCTGATCTTCGCGATGTTCACGTTCGTGCTGGTGAACAACATCTTCGGGATCATCCCGCTGATCCAGTTCCCCACGATGTCGCGGATCGGCTTCCCGGTCGCGCTGTTCCTCGTCGCGTACGTGGTGATCCACTCGGTCGGATTCGCCAAGCACGGATTCCTCGGCTACTTCAAGCACGTCATGTTCCCCCCGGGCGTGCCGAAGCCGATCTACGTGCTGCTCGCGCCGATCGAGTTCTTCCAGAAGTTCATCGCTCAGCCGGTCGCGCTGGCGATCCGGGTGTTCGCCGCGATGTTCGCCGGACACCTCATTCTCCTGGTGTTCACCCTGGGCGGGGAGTTCCTGCTCGTGGAGGCGAGCGCGGGGCTGAAGCCGGTCTCCATCGTCGCGTTCGCCTTCTCCATTGCCTTGACGTTCGTCGAAGCCCTGATCCAGGTGCTCCAGGCCTACATCTTCGCGCTGCTGACGGCCAACTTCATCGGCAGTGCGCTGTCCTCGGAGCACTGAGAGCAAGACCAAGACCTCCGATCCGCGCGGATTGCGCGGACCGAGTTGAAAGGTAGTGAAAGTGAGCAACATCGTTCTTGCGCAGGCCGCTGAAACCGCTGGGAACATCAACCCCGGTCTGGCCGCGATCGGCTACGGCCTCGGCGCCATCGGCCCCGGCGTGGGTGTCGGTCTGATCTGGGCCGCCGTCATCAACGGCACCGCCCGTCAGCCGGAGGCCCAGGGCCAGCTGCAGGGCATCGCCTGGATCTCGTTCGTCCTGGTCGAGGTGCTCGCCCTGATCGGCCTGGTCGTCTACTTCATCGCCTCCGCCGGCTGATCTTGTTCACAGCTGGAACGCGTTGGGAGACGTCGTGGTGAAGACACAGATGCTGTTGGCCGCGGAAGGCGGGCACAACCCCGTCATCCCCGAGCCTGCCGAGATCGTCGTCGGCCTGATCGCCTTCCTCATCCTGCTGTTCGTACTGTGGAAGTACGCGGTGCCGCGCTTCGAGAAGATCTACGCGGAGCGCAGCGAGCGGATCGAGGGCGGCATCGCCCGCGCCGAGCAGGCCCAGGCCGAGGCGCAGCGGACGCTGGAGCAGTACAAGTCGCAGCTGGCCGAGGCGCGCGCCGAGGCGGCGCGGATCCGGGACGACGCGCGGGCCGAGGGCCAGCAGATCGTCGAGGAGATGCGCACCCAGGCGCAGACCGAGTCGGAGCGCATCGTCGCGCAGGGCCAGAACCAGCTGGCCGCGCAGCGCGCGCAGATCGTCGCGGAACTGCGGGCCGACCTCGGTCGGCAGGCAGTGGACCTGGCCGGCCGCATCGTCGGGGAGTCCCTGGAGGACGAGACCCGTCGCCGCGGCACCGTGGACCGGTTCCTGTCGGAGCTGGAGTCCACGTCGGCACCGTCCGGGTCCGGCAGGTCCTGACGGCGCCGGTGCGATGGACACGCACATGATGTGGTCACCGAAGGTTCCCCCAGAACGAAAGGCCCTGGAGAGTTGAGCACCCTCGTGAACGCCGCGAGCCGCGACGCGCTGGCAGCCACCGAGCTGCAGCTGTTGCAGGCCACCGACGGGGCCGGGGCTCCGGAGATCACCGGCCTCGCCGACGAGCTGTTCGGCGTGGCCGCCCTGCTGGGTCGCGAGCCGGCCCTGCGGCGGGCGCTGGCGGACGCCTCCACCGAACCCCGTTCGCGGGAGGAGCTGGCGCAGCGGCTGCTGGCCGGCAAGCTCGGCGCGCGGGCGCTACCCGTCGTCGTCGAGGCCGTCCGGGCCCGCTGGTCCAGCGCGAAGGACCTGGTCGGAGGACTGGAGCGGCTGGGCCGCGTCGCCCTGCTGGTGCAGGCGGAGCGGGCGGGCAGGCTGGACTCGGTCGAGGACGAGCTGTTCCGCCTCGGCCGCATCATCGGTGCCGAGCTGCGGTTGGAGCGGCTGCTCGCCGACCCGACCGCGGACGCCGAGGGCAAGGCCGCGCTGGTCGACCAGCTGCTCGGCGGCAAGGTCGAACCGGTGACGCAGGCGCTGGTCCGCCAGCTGGTGACGCACTCGCACGGCGGGCGCGTCAGCGAAGGGCTGGAGGAGCTCGCGGAGCTCTCGGCCAAGCGCCGCGAGCGTTCGGTGGCGCACGTGCGGTCCGCCATCGACCTGACCGAGCAGCAGCAGCAGCGGCTCGCGGCCACGTTGCAGCGGATCTACTCGCGGCCCATCGCGGTCCACCTGGAAGTGGATCCTGCGGTCGGCGGCGGCCTGCTGATCAAGGTCGGTGACGAGATCATCGACGGTACGACCGCGGGACGCCTGCAGTCCCTCCGGCGCGATCTCGCCGACTGATGCGGCGAGGGCGCTGCCCGGACACGAACTTCCTTCCAGAACGAACCGAGAGCAGGAACGAGACATGGCGGAGCTGACGATCTCGTCGGACGAGATCCGCAGTGCGATCGAGAAGTACGTCTCCAGCTACTCCCCGGAGGTCAGCCGCGAGGAGGTCGGCGTCGTCACCGATACCGGTGACGGCATCGCCCATGTCGAGGGCCTGCCTTCGGTGATGACCGAGGAGCTGCTGGAGTTCCCCGGCGGCGTCTACGGCGTGGCCATGAACCTGGAGGCTCAGGAGATCGGCGCGGTCATCCTGGGCGAGTCGGCCGGCATCGAAGAGGGCCAGGAGGTCAAGCGGACCGGGAAGGTCATGTCCGTCCCGGTCGGCGACGCCTTCCTCGGCCGCGTGATCGACCCGCTGGGCGAGCCGATCGACGGCCTCGGCGAGGTCAAGGCCGAGGCGCAGCGCGCGCTGGAGCTCCAGGCCGCCACGGTCGTGCAGCGCCAGGGCGTCGGCGAGCCGATGCAGACCGGCATCAAGGCCATCGACTCGATGACCCCGATCGGCCGCGGCCAGCGCCAGCTGCTGATCGGCGACCGCAAGACCGGCAAGACCACGGTCGCGGTCGACACGATCATCAACCAGAAGGGCAACTGGGACAGCGGGGATCCCACCAAGCAGGTGCACTGCATCTACGTCGCGATCGGCCAGAAGGGCTCCACGATCGCCGGCGTGAAGCGGTCCCTGGAAGAAGCGGGCGCGATGGAGTACACGACCATCGTCGCGGCCCCCGCCTCGGACTCCCCCGGCCTGAAGTGGCTGGCCCCCTACGCGGGTTCCGCGCTGGGCCAGCACTGGATGTACCAGGGCAAGCACGTCCTGATCGTCTTCGACGACCTCACCAAGCAGGCCGAGGCCTACCGCGCGATCTCGCTGCTGCTGCGTCGTCCGCCGGGCCGCGAGGCCTACCCGGGTGACGTCTTCTACCTGCACTCCCGCCTGCTGGAGCGCTGCGCGAAGCTCTCGGACGAGATGGGCGCCGGGTCGATGACGGGTCTGCCGATCATCGAGACCAAGGCGAACGACGTGTCGGCCTACATCCCGACGAACGTCATCTCCATCACCGACGGCCAGTGCTTCCTGCAGTCGGACCTGTTCAACTCGGGTCAGCGCCCCGCCATCGACGTCGGCATCTCGGTGTCCCGCGTCGGCGGTTCCGCGCAGATCAAGGCGATGAAGTCGGTCACCGGCTCGCTGAAGATCGACCTGGCCCAGTTCCGCGAGCTGGAGGCGTTCTCCGCGTTCGCGTCCGACCTGGACGCGGCGTCGAAGTCGCAGCTGGACCGCGGTGCTCGCCTGATGGAGCTGCTCAAGCAGGGCGCGGGCGACCCGCTGCCGGTCGAGGAAGAGGTCGTCTCGCTGTTCCTCGGCACGAAGGGCCACGTCGACACCGTTCCGGTCAGCGACGTGCGGCGCTTCGAGGCCGAGTTCCTGGCGTACCTGCGCCGGACCCACGAGTCGGTGCTCAAGGACATCGTCGAGAACAAGAAGCTCTCCGACGACGGCCAGCAGATCATCGTGGAGTCGGTCGAGGAGTTCAAGAAGCAGTTCACGACCTCCGACGGCTCCTCGCTGGTGCAGGAGGCCGAGGCCGAGGCGATGGACGCCGCCGCGGTCGGCCAGGAGACGGTCCAGGTCAACAAGCCCGCTCCGAAGAAGTGACCGGGTAAGCCATGGCCAATCTTCGAGAGCTGCGAGACCGCATCCGGTCGGTCAAGTCGATCCGGAAGATCACCAAGGCGCAGGAACTCATCGCGACCTCGCGCATCATGAAGGCCCGGACCAGGGTGGAGGCGTCCCGGCCGTACGCGGCCGAGATCACCAAGTCCCTGTCCGAGCTGGCCGGTGCGAGCACGCTGGACCACCCGCTGCTGGTGGAGCGCGACAACCCCAAGCGGGCCGCGGTCCTCGTGGTGACCAGCGACGGCGGCCAGTGCGGTGGCTACAACGCCAACGTGCTGCGCGCCGCCGAGGAGCTGCAGAGCCTGCTGCGCGAACAAGGCAAGACGCCGGTGCTGTACGTGATCGGCCGCAAGGGCGACGCGTACTACCGGTTCCGCCAGCGCCCGGTCGCCGCCAGCTGGACCGGTTTCGCCGAGAAGCCCGGCTACGCCGATGCCGCCGAAGTGGGGGAGACCCTGGTCAAGGCGTTCCTCGCGGGCGCCGACGACTACCTCGACGACGGTGGCGAGGACGGTACGCTGGGTGTGGACGAGCTGCACGTGGTGCACACCGAGTTCGTGTCCATGCTCACCCAGCGGCCGACCGTCACGCGGATCGCCCCGCTGGAGGTGGAGTACTCCGACGAGCCGAAGAAGCCGCGGTCGGTGTACGACTTCGAGCCGGACGCGGACACGTTGTTCAAGGCGCTGCTGCCGAAGTACATCAACACCCGGATCTTCGCCGGGTTGCTGGACTCGGCGGCCTCGGTCTTCGCCGCGCGTCGTACCGCGATGAAGGCCGCCACGGACAACGCGGACGAACTGATCCGCAACCTCAGCCGTGAGGCCAACCAGGCCCGCCAGGCCCAGATCACCCAGGAAATCAGCGAGATCGTCGGTGGTGTCGAGGCGCTCTCGTCAGCAGGAAGTGAGTGACATGACTGCGACTGCCACTAGCACGGCTACTGGCACCGGCCGCGTCGTCCGGGTTCTCGGCCCGGTCGTGGACGTCGAGTTCCCGCGCGACCAGGTGCCCGACCTCAACAACTCCCTCTCCGTGGAGATCACCGCGGAGGCGATGGCGAAGACCCTGACGCTGGAGGTCGCCCAGCACCTCGGCGACAGCGTCGTGCGCTGCGTCTCGATGCAGCCGACCCAGGGCCTCGTCCGGGGCGTCGAGGTGACCGACTCCGGCTCGGCGATCTCGGTGCCGGTGGGCGACGTGGTCAAGGGCCACGTGTTCAACGCCCTCGGGCACTGCCTGGACGAGCCGGGCTACGCCTCGGACGCCGAGCGCTGGTCGATCCACCGCAAGGCGCCGGCCTTCGACCAGCTCGAGGGCAAGACCGAGGTGCTGGAGACCGGCATCAAGGTGATCGACCTGCTCACCCCGTACGTGCAGGGTGGCAAGATCGGCCTGTTCGGCGGTGCCGGTGTCGGCAAGACGGTGCTCATCCAGGAGATGATCCGCCGCGTCGCCAAGAACTTCGGTGGTACCTCGGTGTTCGCCGGCGTCGGTGAGCGCACCCGTGAGGGCAACGACCTCTGGGTCGAGATGGCGGAGTCCGGCGTGCTCGCCGACACCGCGCTCGTGTTCGGGCAGATGGACGAGCCGCCGGGCACCCGCATGCGGGTCGCCCTGTCGGCGCTGACCATGGCGGAGTACTTCCGCGACGTCCAGAACCAGGACGTGCTGCTGTTCATCGACAACATCTTCCGGTTCACCCAGGCCGGCCAGGAGGTGTCCACCCTGCTGGGCCGGATGCCCTCGGCGGTGGGTTACCAGCCCACGCTGGCCGACGAGATGGGCGAGCTGCAGGAGCGGATCACCTCGACCCGAGGCAACTCGATCACCTCGATGCAGGCGATCTACGTGCCCGCGGACGACTACACCGACCCGGCTCCGGCGACCACGTTCGCGCACCTGGACGCCACCACCGAGCTGTCCCGTCCGATCTCCCAGATGGGCATCTACCCGGCGGTGGACCCGCTGACCTCCAGCTCCACCATCCTCGACCCCGCGATCATCGGGGACGAGCACTACCGGGTGGCCCAGGAGGTCAAGCGGATCCTGCAGAAGTACAAGGAGCTGCAGGACATCATCGCCATCCTCGGCATGGACGAGCTGTCCGAAGAGGACAAGGTGACGGTGCAGCGGGCCCGGCGCATCCAGCGCTACCTGTCGCAGAACTTCTTCGTGGCCAAGCAGTTCACCGGCCAGGAGGGCTCCTTCGTTCCGGTGAAGGAGACCATCGAGGCCTTCGACAAGCTCTGCAAGGGCGACTTCGACCACTACCCGGAGCAGGCGTTCCTCTCCATCGGTGGTCTGGAGGACCTGGAGCAGGCCTACAAGAAGCTCACCGAGAAGTGAGTTCCGGTCTTCGCCGCGGTGCGCCGCGCCGCGGCGAAGACCCACCGGCAGCGGGTCGGGGTCCTTCGCGGATCCCGGCCTCTTTTTTCGCCCTTCCGCGAGGAAGGGAACCTTCCTGTCACGGATGACAGGAAGGTTCCCTTCCTCGCGTTACCCCTCCGGATGTGACGAGGCCCGGGTCGGCCCGTCATCAGCCCCCGCCTGGCGTTGGCTAGACTGCGGGATGAACACCCGACAAAGGAGACGCGCGTGGCCAACATGTCCGTCCAGCTGGTCGCTGTGGAGCGCCGCCTGTGGTCTGGTGAGGCGACCACCGTCGTGGCCCAGACGACCGAAGGCGAGATCGGCATCCTGCCGGGGCACGAGCCGCTGCTCGGCCAGCTCGTCGAGGGTGGCGTCGTGAAGATCGCGACCGTCGACGGGGACACCGTGACCGCGGCGGTGCAGGGCGGTTTCCTGTCCGTCACCGCGGACGGGGTCAGCGTGCTCGCCGAGACGGCGGAGCTCGCCCAGGAGATCGACGTGGCTCGGGCCCGCGAAGAGGCCAAGAGCGACGACGAAGAAGCCAGGACGAGGGCTCTGAGTCGACTTCGGGCGGCCGGACAGTCCGTCTGACGGGCCGCGCACATGGGCTCCGCGGGCGTGTGGTCGATCATCGGTGCCGGACTGGTGCTGGTCCTGGCGGGTACGGCCCTGGGCGTCGTGCTGGCCGCTCGGCGGCGGTTGCGGCAGCTTCGCGCGGGCGGGATCGACGTCGCGCTGCGCCTGCGAACCGATGTCGGTGGCCGCGGCTGGCACCTCGGGGTCGCGCACTTCCGGGGCGAGGAGTTCACCTGGTACCGGGTGCTGAGCTTGCGTTCCGGCCCGAACTGGGTGATCGATCGCCGGAACGTGGAGATCGCGAACCGCCGGGAGCCCTCCAGTGCCGAGGTGTACGCGTTACCGCAGGCGTCGACCGTGCTGCACCTGACCGGATGCGGTGATCACCTGGAGGTCGCGATGGGCGCGGACGCCCTCACCGGTTTCCTGTCCTGGCTGGAGTCGGCCCCGCCCGGCCGCTCCGTCCCGTGGGCTTCCTGAACGGCCTTCCCCAGCGCAGAACGCGCCCCCTCCCGAGGGGGCGCGTTTTTCGTGGTCGGGGTGGGAGCAAGGGAACCTTCCTGTCACCGGTGACAGGAAGGTTCCCTTGCTCCCACTCGTCAGGCGGTGGTGCCGCCGTGGTCGGTGCAGGTCTGGCGGAGCAGGTCGAGGAAGACGGTGGTGAGCGCGGCGGGGGAGCCGGTGGGCAGCGCGGCGTGGATCCGGCGGAACGGGGCGGGTGGGGCGAGGGGGCGGGTGACGGTGCCGGGGACCTCGCCGATGGCGAGCCGAGGCAGGAACGCCACGGCGACCCCGGCGGAGACGACGGCCTGCGCGACCGCGTAGGACTCGGATTCGAACGGGACGCGCGGCGTGAAGCCCGCGGCGCGGGCGAGGTTGTCGAGCTGGCGGCGGTTGGGCAGGTCCGGGGGCGCGCAGGCCCAGGCATCGCCGGCGAAGTTCCGGAACGTGCACCGCTTGCCCGCGACGGCGAAGTGCCGCTCGGGCAGCACCGCCAGGATCGGGTCGTCGAGCAGCGGGATCAGCCGCACCCCGGTGGGCGCGTGCAGCGGCTCGTCGTACTCGGCGACCAGCGCGAGGTCGAGTTCGCCGTCGGCGACGAGGGCGCTGCCCTCGGTCGGCCCGAGGTCGACCACGGACACCTCGCTGGAGGGGTGTCGCCGGTTGAGCGCCGCGAGCGCTTCGGGCAGCAGTCGCACTCCGGCGGTGGGGAAAGAACCGAGGCGCAGCCGGGTGCGGTGCAGGTCGAGGTGGCGGGCGCGGTCTTCCTCGGCGTCGCGCAGCACTTGGGCGAGCCGGTCGGCGTGCGCGGCGAGGCGTTCGCCGAGCGGGGTGAGCCGCACGCCGTGCGGGAGGCGTTCGACGAGCCCGGCGCCGACCTCTCGTTCGAGCTTGGCGAGTTGCTGGGAGACGGCGGGCGGGGTGCGGCCGGTGAGGTCGGCGGCGCGGGTGATGCTGCCGCTTTCCCGGAGGGAGACGAGAAGCAGCAGGCGGACGGGGTCCATGAAGCAGAACTTTAACCGGGCCAAGCGTCGGTAACTGGCGATGAACGCGGCCGGGGGAAAGACTGCGGTCATGGCGCAGGCATCACCCGACAGCGGGCAGTTCACCATCGTTCCCGAGCCGATCACCGGTGCGGATGCGGCCGTGGTGCTGGAGCGGTACGTCGCCGAGCTGGCGGAGCTGTTCCCGGCCGGTTTCGACCCGCGTCGCGCCGCGCCGCCGGAGCCGGGTGACTTCAGCCCGCCGCGCGGCTACTTCCTGCTGGTCCGGGACGGGAGCGGGAGCGCGGCCGGCTGCGGGGCGGTGCGGGTGCTCGAACCGGGGATCGCGGAGATCCGCCGGATGTGGATCTCACCGGTGCTGCGCGGGCAGGGCGCGGGGCGGGCGCTGCTGGGGGACCTGGAGCTGCACGCCCGCAAGCTGGGTTGTTCGGCGGTGCGGTTGGACACGGCCGGGGAGCTGGGCGCGGCCCGTGCGCTCTACGGCTCGGCGGGCTACGCCGAGATCCCCGCCTACAACGACAACGAGTACGCGCGGCACTGGTTCGAGAAGGTGCTGCCCTGACGGCTCCTAGGCTGGGCCCATGCGCATCGAGGTTGCCGGGCTCGACCGGCCGGACGTCCAGGACCTGATCGCCGAGGTCCAGCTGGAGTACGTGGCCCGCTACGGGCGCCGGGACGAGACGCCGATCGATTCCGCGCAGTTCAGCGCCCCGAACGGCACGTTCCTGGTCGGGTACCTCGACGCCGGGCCGGTCGCGATGGGGGGCTGGCGCCGCTACGACCCGGCGGAGCCGGAGTTCGAGGACGGCGACGTCGAGGTGAAGCGGATGTTCGTGGTGCCGAGCGCGCGGGGGCGCGGGTTGTCCCGGCGGATGCTCGCGGAGCTGGAGCGACGGGCCGCGGCGGCGGGGCACCGGCGGATCCTGCTGGAGACCGGCGACCGGCAGCCGGAGGCGATCGGGCTCTACCGATCAGCGGGGTACGCCGACATCCCGAGGTTCGGCCCGTACCGCCGCGATCCCGCGTCGGTGTGCTTCGCCAAGGCGCTCTGAGCCCGTCAGGCCCCGCCGCCCGGTCGCCACAGCACGTCGCCTTCCGGATTCGCGACGCGGGCGAGGATGAACAGCAGGTCGGAGAGCCGGTTGAGGTACTTGGCGGCGAGGGCGTTGCTGCGGTCGGCTTCGGCTTCCAGCAGCGCCCACGCGGAGCGTTCCGCGCGCCGAGCCACGCAGCGCCCCTGGTGCAGCAGGGCGGCGCCGGGTGTGCCGCCGGGGAGGATGAAGGAGTTCAGCTTCGGCACCCGCGCGTTGTACTCGTCGCACCAGCCCTCGAGCCGGTCGACGTAGGCCTGGGTGACGCGCAGCGGCGGGAACTCGGGGTTCTCGACGACGGGGGTGGACAGGTCGGCGCCGACGTCGAACAGGTCGTTCTGCACCGCGCGCAGCACCTCGACGATCTCCGCGTCGAAGGTGGCGGTGGCCAGCGCCACGCCGAGCACCGAGTTCGTCTCGTCCACGTCGGCGTAGGCGACCAGGCGCACATCGGTCTTGCTGATCACCGAGTTGTCCGAGAGCCGGGTGGTGCCACCGTCACCGGTCCGCGTGTAGATCTTCGTCAGGTGTACCGCCATGCCCGCCAGCCTAGGGCAGCGGTGCCCTCCGGCGGCTCCTCCGTCGGCGGGGCACCCGCCCCGGGCGGGGCGGTCCCCGGGCCGTAACCTGCTGTTCGTGAGTGAGCACTTCCGCGTGCACGGCGGGGCACGTCTCGTCGGCGAAGTCGATGTGGTCGGCGCGAAGAACAGCGTGCTGAAGCTGATGGCCGCCGCGCTGCTGGCCGAGGGCACGACTACGATCACGAATTGCCCGGAGATCCTGGACGTCCCGCTGATGGGCGACGTGCTGCGCAGCTTGGGCTGCGAGGTCGTCATCGAGGGCCGGACCGCGTACATCACCACGCCCGCGAAGATCAGCCACGAGGCGGTCTCGCCGTCGATGGGCAAGCTGCGCGCGTCGGTGTGCGTGCTGGGGCCGCTGGTGGCGCGCTGCCGCCGCGCGGTGGTGACCCTCCCGGGCGGGGACGCGATCGGGTCGCGGCCGCTGGACATGCACCAGAGCGGGCTGCGCCAGCTCGGCGCGACGAGCCACATCGAGCACGGTGCCGTGGTGGCCGAGGCGGAGGACCTGCGCGGCGCCCAGATCTGGCTGGACTTCCCGAGTGTCGGGGCCACCGAGAACATCCTGATGGCCGCCGTGCTGGCCGAGGGCACCACGGTGATCGACAACGCGGCGCGCGAGCCGGAGATCGTCGATCTGTGCGTGATGTTGCAGCAGATGGGCGCCGAGATCGAGGGTGCGGGCACCTCGACGCTGACGGTCCACGGGGTGAGCACGCTCAAGGCCGTGGAGCATCGGGTGATCGGTGACCGGATCGTGGGGGCGACCTGGGCGTTCGCCGCGGTGGCCACGCAGGGCGACATCACGGTGCGCGGGGTGGATCCGCAGCACGTGAACCTGGTGCTGGAGAAGCTGCGCAGCGCGGGCGCCGAGATCGTGGTGGGCGACGAGGAGTTCCGGGTGGTCGCGGACCGGCGCCCGGTGGCGGTGGACTACGTGACGCTGCCGTTCCCGGGGTTCGCGACGGACCTGCAGCCGATGGCGCTGGCGCTGTCGGCGGTGGCCGACGGCACCTCCATGATCACCGAGAACCTGTTCGAGTCCCGGTTCCGGTTCATCGAGGAGCTGGTGCGGATGGGCGCGGACGCGCGCACCGACGGGCACCACGCGGTCGTGCGCGGGCAGGAGCGGCTCTCCAGCGCGCCGGTGTGGGCCTCGGACATCCGCGCCGGGGTCGGGCTCGTGCTGGCCGGCTTGTGCGCGGACGGCGTCACCGAGGTGTGGGACGTGTTCCACATCGACCGGGGTTACCCGAACTTCGTGGAGAACCTGCGCGGGCTCGGCGCCTACATCGAGCGCGTCGTGGAGTGACGGGCGGTCAGCCGCTCTCGAACGCGACCCGGAGGCCGAGGCCGATCATCACGGTCCCGGTGATCCGTTCGAGCGCGAGCCGGACCTGCTGCCTGCGCAGCAGGCCCCGCAGACCGCCGACCAGCCAGGACGCCAGCCGCCAGTAGACGAGGGCGACGCCGAGGAACGCCAGGACCAGGATCGTCGAGGTGAGCGCGCGCGGCTCGCCCGGCGAGATGAACTGCGGCAGCAGCGTCAGGAACAGCAGGATGATCTTCGGGTTGAGCAGGTTGCTGACCAGGCCCTGCTGGAAGGCCGCGCGCCGGGTCAGCGCCGCCGCGGGGAGCGGGTCCTCCTCCGGCGGCAGTGCGGGGGGCAGCTTCCGGTCGCGGACGCTCTTCCACAGCGTCGTGACGCCCAGCCAGACCAGGTAGGCGGCCCCGCCGAGCTTGAGCGCGGTGTAGGCGACGGCGGAGGCGGCGAGCAGCGCGGACAGCCCGGCGACGGAGAGCGCCGCGTGCACCAGCAGCCCCGCGCAGCAGCCGAGGCCGGTCCACCACATCCCGGTGGTCCCGCCGCGGATGCTGTTGCGGAGGCCGAGCGCGGTGTCCGGCCCGGGGGCGAGGGTCACCACGATCACGAACAGCACGAACGGCACGAGTTGAGCGGGCACCAGCGAAGGATAAGGATGCCGGGCCCGCTGCGTCATCGGGATATCTCCGGCAGCGACGACCGTCACGATCCCCTCGTCGCGGCGACCGCGCTCCGGCTCCACCGGTTCCGAGCCGTGCGGCGGTGCGGTGGAGCTGCCCGGCCGCGTCGTGCCAGGGGCGCCGTCGGTCGGCGGTCCGGGTGCGAGGCGTCGCTCAGGCGGCCTTCTCGTGCAGGCAGAGCAGCTGGTAGGCGGCTATCGACTGGGCATCGGTGATCTCGCGGTCGCGGATCATCCGCTCGAACTCCGCCCGGTCGAACCAGCCCGCCCGCATGTCCTGCTCCTCCGGCTCCCGCTCGGGGCGCCCGGCGGTGAGCCCGGTGGCCAGGAACACCCGGCCGCGCTGGCTGGACATCCCCGGGGCCACGTCCAGCAGTCCCAGGTCGACGAGCCGCTCCGCGCGCAGGCCGGTCTCCTCGCGCAGCTCGCGGGCGGCGAGCTCGGCGGCGGGCAGCTCGGCCCTCTCCGGTGCCGTGCCCTGCGGGAACTCCCAGCGCCGCAGCCCCAGCGGGTAGCGGAACTGCTCGACGAGGTGCACCCGGTCCCCGTCCAGCGGGATCACCAGGGCGTAGTCCGGCTTGTCCACCACGCCGTAGATCCCGTCCGACCCGTCCTGGCGGGCGATGCCGTCCTCGCGGACCGCCATCCAGGAGTTCGCGTACACCTCGCGGCTGCTCGTCGTGCGCATCCGCCCATCCTGCCCCGGCCGGCCGCGGGGGAGGAGGGCGGCTCAGCCGTTGAGCTTGGAGCGGCGCTGGCCGTAGCCGAGGTAGACCGCGAGCCCGACCAGCGTCCAGAGCGCGAAGACCGCCCAGGTCAGCCAGCCCAGCCCGGCGACCAGGTAGGCGCACAGCGCGACCCCGAGCAGCGGCACCCACGGCATCAGCGGGGTGCGGAACGAGCGCTCCAGGTCCGGCTTGCGCCTGCGCAGCACGATGACGCCGATGTTGACGATGCCGAAGGCGACCAGGGTTCCGATGCTCGTGGCGTCGGCGAGGCTGCTCAGCGGGACCACTCCCGCCAGCACCGCGACGACGGCGCCGACCACGAGGGTGTTGTGCGCGGGCACGGCGCGGCGGTTCACCTGCGAGAACCGGGCCGGCATCAGCCCGTCGCGGGACATCGCCACCAGGATCCGGGTCTGCCCGTACAGCACCGTCAGCACGACGGAGGCGATGGCGATGACCGCGCCCAGGGCCAGCAGCACCGCCGGCCAGCCCTGCCCGGTGACCAGTTCCAGGGCCGTCGCCAGCGAGGCGTCCGAGCCGCCGAGCACGTCGGTGCCGACCGCGCCGACGGCGGCGAAGGCGACCACCACGTAGACCAGGGTGACCAGGCCCAGGGAGAGCATGATCGCCCGCGGCAGGTCCCGCTTCGGGTTCCGCGCTTCCTCCCCCGCGGTGGAGGCCGCGTCGAACCCGATGAAGGAGAAGAACACCGCGGAGGCCCCGGCCGAGATCCCCGCGATCCCCTGCGGCGCGAACGGGGCCAGGTTCTCCGAGCGGAACGCGGTCAGCGCCACGCAGACGAAGAACACCAGCACCGCGATCTTGAGCAGGGTGGTGGCGGTGGTGACCGCCGCGCTCTCCCGCACGCCGCGCAGGAGCACGGCCGTGGCCAGCAGCACCACGACCATGGCGGGCACGTTGACCGCGCCGCCTTCGCCCGGCGGCGCGGACAGCGCTTCGGGGATGGTCGCGCCGAGGGTGCCGCGGAGGAATTCGTTGAGGTAGCCGCCCCAGCCGACCGCGACCGCGGCCACCGACACGCCGTACTCCAGCAGCAGGCACCACCCGCAGATCCAGGCGACGAGCTCGCCCAGGGTGGCGTAGGCGTAGGAGTACGCCGAACCGGAGACCGGGACGCTGCCCGCGAGCTCGGCGTAGGACAGCGCCGAGCACAGCGCGGCGAGGCCGGCGAGCACGAAGGACACGACGACGGCCGGGCCGGCGGTGGGCGCGGCCTCGGCCAGCACCACGAAGATGCCGGTGCCGAGGGTGGCGCCGACGGAGATCGCCACCAGCGGTAGCAGCCCGAGGCGGCGGCTCAGGTTGGTGCGCGAGCCGTCGTCGGCGAGACTCTCGACCGGTTTGACTCGGGAGAACAGCTGGGCGTACGACACGGGGAGGCACGGTAGCCGCCCCGCGACTGGTGATCTTCCGGAGGTTTCGCGGCAGCGACCGGCCTGGGTGCTCGACATCGTGATCGTCGCCCGTACCCTGTGCCGGGTGCGCCTCGTCATCGCTCGCTGCAAGGTCGACTACGTCGGCCGACTCACCGCCCACCTGCCCATGGCCCAGCGCCTGCTGCTGGTGAAGGCCGACGGGTCGGTCTCGGTGCACTCCGACGACCGCGCCTACAAGCCGCTGAACTGGATGAGCCCGCCGTGCTGGCTGATCGAGGATCCGGGCGTGTGGACGGTGCAGAACAAGGCGGGCGAGAAGCTCGTGATCAGCCTGGACGAGGTCATGCACGACTCCAAGCACGAGCTGGGGCCGGAGCCGGGCCTGGTCAAGGACGGCGTCGAGTCGCACCTGCAGGAGCTGCTGGCCGCGCACGTGACGACGCTCGGCGACGGGTGGTCGCTGGTGCGCCGGGAGTTCCCGACCGCGATCGGTCCGGTGGACCTGATGTGCCGGGACGCCGAGGGCGCCAGCGTGGCCGTGGAGATCAAGCGCCGCGGCGAGATCGACGGCGTGGAGCAGCTGACCCGCTACCTGGATCTGCTGAACCGGGATCCGCTGCTCTCGCCGGTGGCCGGGGTGTTCGCCGCGCAGCAGATCAAGCCGCAGGCCAGGACGCTGGCCGAGGACCGCGGCATCCGCTGCGTGACGCTGGACTACGACCAGCTGCGCGGGATCGAACCGGACGAGTTCCGGTTGTTCTGAGCCAGGTCGGGCCGACGCGCCCGGTCCGGTGTGGAGGAGGTTCGCTCTCGTCGAACACCTGTTCACCCTGCGGTGTGATGATTCGCGCGATGCGACGCGGAACACTGGGTTCATGACCAGTTCCCCGGTGCTGCCCGGTTCGTCCTCCGTCGCTGCTCTCCCCGGTGACGCGCCTCGCGTGCGTCGCCCTTCCCGCGGTCGCGACGGGCCCTGCCGCGGCGCGGATGCAGCCGCGCCCCCGGGTGCGCGTCCGCTCGCGAGGGCGGGTCCGGTGGTCCCGGCCGCCGGGTCGCGCGGGTCGGGTTGATTCTCGTTCTCTCCTGTGGACTGGTTCGGCGATCCGTGTCGGATTGCGCATCCGCGTTCGGTTCGCGTCCGTTCGCGGTGGTTCCGGGGTGCTCCCGGCCACGTCTGACTGTCCGTGATGTTTCCGCTGCTCGGAGCAGTGTCGGTTCGTCCGCAAGGTGACAACCAACGAATTGGTATCGGTCCAGTGTGAGCGGTCGCACCGTGCTGTAGTGTCCGTCTGCCGCCGATCGGGTGGTGATTATCGTTGGACTTTGTTGGGTCTGGAGGTGGGGTAGCCGTGGACGTGCTAGCCCAAGAAGAGTTGCGGCTCGATGCCAGTGCGGTCGACTACGTGCTGCTCGCGCTGTACTTCGCGTTCGTGCTCGGAATCGGCTATCTCGCTCGGCGCTCGGTCTCCACAAGCCTGGACTTCTTCTTGTCCGGGCGGGCGCTGCCGGCGTGGGTGACGGGCCTGGCCTTTATCGCGGCCAACCTGGGCGCGATCGAGATCATCGGCATGTCGGCGAACGGCGCCGAGTACGGCATGCCGACCATGCACTACTTCTGGGTGGGCGCGGTCCCGGCGATGCTGTTCCTCGGCATCGTGATGATGCCGTTCTACTACGGCTCGAAGGTCCGCAGCGTTCCCGAGTTCATGCTGCGGCGGTTCGGCAAGCCGGCGCACCTGGTGAACGGCATCAGCTTCGCCGTGGCGCAGGTGCTCATCGCGGGCGTCAACCTGTACCTGCTGGCCAGCATCGTGAACGTGCTGCTGGGCTGGCCGCTGTGGGTCTCCGTGCTGGTCGCGGCGGCGATCGTGCTCACCTACACCGCGCTCGGCGGGTTGTCGGCGGCGATCTACAACGAGGTGCTCCAGTTCTTCGTGATCGTGGCCGCGCTGCTGCCGCTGACGCTGGTCGGCCTGCACAAGGTCGGCGGCTGGCAGGGCCTGGTCGACAAGGTCAGCGCCAGCCCCGGTGGCGCCGAGCAGCTCTCGGCCTGGCCGGGCACCGAGCTCACCGGCTTCACCAACAGCTTCCTGAGCGTGCTGGGCATCGTGTTCGGCCTCGGCTTCGTGCTCGCGTTCGGCTACTGGACGACGAACTTCGTCGAGGTGCAGCGGGCGATGGCGTCCAAGAGCATGTCCGCCGCGCAGCGCACGCCGATCATCGGTGCGTTCCCGAAGCTGCTGATCCCGTTCATCGTCATCATCCCCGGCATGATCGCCGGTGTGGCGGTGCAGGAGCTGGTGGCCTACAAGGCGACCGAGACCGGCAACGTCGACTACAACGACGCGATCCTGCTGCTGATGCGCGACCTGCTGCCGAACGGCATCCTCGGCGTCGCCCTGGCGGGTCTGCTCGCCTCGTTCATGGCGGGCATGGCGGCGAACCTGAGCTCCTTCAACACGGTGTTCACCTATGACATCTGGCAGGCCTACATCGCGAAGGACCGGCCGGACCAGTACTACCTGAAGATGGGTCGCTGGGTGACCGTCGGCGCCACCGTGGTCGCGGTGGGCACCGCGTTCATCGCCTCCGGTTACTCGAACCTGATGGACTACCTGCAGCAGCTGTTCTCGTTCTTCAACGCGCCGCTGTTCGCCACGTTCATCCTCGGCATGTTCTGGAAGCGGATGACCCCGACCGCGGGCTGGGTCGGTCTGGTGCTGGGTACCGTTTCGGCGGTCGCGGTGTTCGCGATGGCCGAGGTCGGGGTGCTGGACCTGCCGGGCCAGGGCGCCAGCTTCGTCGGTGCCGGTGCGGCCTTCGTGGTGGACATCGTGGCCAGCGTCCTGATCAGCCTCGCGACCAAGCCCAAGCCGGACGAGGAACTGGTGGGACTGGTCTACTCGTTGACGCCGCGGGCGAAGCGGCAGGCCTCCACCTCCGGGGAGGACGCGGGCTGGTACCGCAAGCCAGGCCTGATGGCGGGCATCGTCCTGGTGATCACCATCGCGCTCAACATCATCTTCGGCTGACCGGAGGGACTTCATGGCTACTCAAACACCCAAGCGCACCGCGGGTGCCTTCGACATCCGGTTGATCATCGCCGTGCTGTTCTTCCTCTACGGGCTGGTGCTCACGGTGCTCGGTGCGACCGCGAGCGACGCGGACGTGGCGAAGGCCGCCGGGCTCAACATCAACCTGTGGAGCGGCGTCGGAATGCTCGTGTTCGCAGTGCTGTTCGCCCTCTGGGTGCGGCTGCGGCCGATCGCCGTGCCCGAGCACGTCGACACCGAGAACTGACCCGCACCCGCTCCGGCGGACGCCGCACGGCGCCGTCGGCCACGGCTTCGGCCTGGCCGGCGGCGCCGTGCCGCGCGCGGGGGAGGAATTCGGCGGCCCGCCGCTGGCGGTTGGCCGAAACCGGCCACCGCGCGCCCACCGCTGGCTACTGTGATCGCGTGTCCCGACTCGTGGCCTCGACGGCCGCCCTGCTCGCCCCGCTCGTGCTCGCCGGTTGCGCCACCGGCACGGCCCGGGAGGTCTCGCAGCGCGAGACCGTGCCGGTCGCCGAATTCGACGTGGCGTCCGGAGCCATCTTCGACGACGCGTTCGAGCCCGCCCGGCTGCGGGCGATCGACCCGTGCGCGGCGTTGCGCTCGGCCGGGTTGGAGAGCTACGGCGAACCCGCCTCGGACATCCCCGGTGAGCCGGGGTCCTGCTCGAACTTCATGAAGGACCACGCCGGCGAGCAGTTCAACGTCACGCTGTACCTGGACAACGAGGTCTACGAGACGCCGCACCGCATCGGTGGCCTGCCGGCCGAGGTGCTCCCCGAGGACGACACCTGCTTCGTGCGCGCCGCCTACCAGGGTTCGGGCACCGATGCCCTCGGCACCAAGTTCGGCATGCAGGTGCAGTTGCTCAGCGAGGGCGTCGCCGACCCGTGCTCCCCGGCGGTGCGGATCCTCACCTCGGTCGCCGAGATCATCCGCACCGATCCGCCGATCGGATCCACTCCGGGTTCGATCGCCTCCTACGACCCGTGCTCGATGCTCACCCCGGTGGAGGCCCGCGACGCGCTCGCCGGGGTCACCTCGCCCGCCGAGGCGCGCGGGCTGTTCCGCTGCGGCTGGTCCGGGGACAACGGGATGTCCGCCGCGGTCCGCTTCGACGCGGGCCGGGTGGAGACAGGGCCGGTGCCGCCCGCCGACCTCGGCGGCGGGACGTTCGGCTCGGTGCTGCCCGGCAGCATCCCCGGCGGCTGCCGGGTGCAGTGGGTGCACCGGGGTGACACCACCCCCGCCCGGGACGACGAGCTCGCCGAGGTGTCGATCATCAACTCCGGTCGGCTTCCCCTGGACCCCTGCGCGCACGCGATCGGTGCCGCCCGCGCGGCGCGCGCCAAGCTCCCCCGGGGCTGAGCGCCGTTCCCGGCCGGTTCGCGGCGGGGTGCGGAACTTCGCGTCGTTCACTTGCCCCGCCCCGCTTTCCCCACCGGTATCTGCCGCGGGACGCGGGATTTCCGTAGGCTGCCGACTCACAACGACCATTGCAACGGTGGGAGGCAGCCATGACCCGGACCGCCGGCGGAGACGCCGACACGATGGCCGCGGCGCACCCCGAACGCGCCGCGTTCGACTCGCTCGATCCGCGCACCGGGGAAGTCGTGGGCCGGCATCCGCTGCACGATGCCGCGGAGGTCGCGGAGATCGTCGAGTCCGCCAGGGTGGCCGGCCGGTGGTGGTCGGAGCTGGGCTTCGCCGAACGCCGCAAACGCCTGGACCGCTGGCGGGTCCGGCTGGTCCGCGGCCTCGACGAGCTCGCCCAGGTGATCTGTTCGGAGACCGGCAAGCCGCTCGACGACGCCCGCCTGGAGCTCGTCCTCGTCATCGACCACCTGCACTGGGCGGCGAACAAGGCGGAGAAGGTGTTGCGGCGACGCAAGGTCGCTTCCGGGTTGCTGATGGCCAACCAGGCCGCCACCGTCGAGTACCACCCCTACGGCGTGGTCGGGGTGATCGGCCCGTGGAACTACCCGGCGTTCACGCCGATGGGTTCGATCGCCTACGCGCTCGCCGCGGGCAACTCGGTGGTCTTCAAACCGAGCGAGCTGACCCCCGGCGTCGGTCGCTGGCTGGTGGACAGCTTCGCGGAGGTCGTCCCGGAACACCCGGTGCTGGCGCTGACCACCGGATTCGGTGAGACGGGCGCCGCGCTGTGCGCGTCCGGCGTGGACAAGGTGGCGTTCACCGGCTCCACGGAGACCGGCAAGCGGGTGATGACGTCCTGCGCGCAGACGTTGACGCCGGTGCTGGTGGAGTGCGGCGGCAAGGACGCGCTGATCGTGGACGCCGACGCCGACCTGCGCGCCGCGGCGGAAGCCGCGGTGTGGGGCGGCATGTCCAACGCCGGGCAGACCTGCATCGGCGTGGAGCGGGTCTTCGTCGTCGAGGCGGTCGCGGACCGCTTCCTGGAGCTGCTGACCGAGCGCGCGAAGAAGCTGCGACCCGGTGGTGAGCCCGGCGCCGACCTGGGGCCGATCACGATGCCCTCGCAGGTCGAGGTGATCCGCGGGCACGTGGACGAGGCGCTGGACGCGGGAGCGCGGGCCGTGGTGGGCGGCAAGGACTCGGTCCGGCCTCCGTTCGTGGAGCCGGTGGTGCTCGTGGACGTCCCCGCCGGTGCGGCGGCTGCCGTGGAGGAGACCTTCGGCCCGACCCTCGTGGTGGAGCGGGTGCGCGACGCCGAGGAGGGCGTCGAACGCGCCAACGCGGGTCGCTACGGGCTGGGCGGCACGGTGTTCTCCCGTTCCCGGGGCGTGGAGCTGGGGCGGAAGCTGCGCGCGGGGATGGTGGCGGTCAACTCGGTCATCTCCTTCGCGGCGGTGCCCGCGCTGCCGTTCGGCGGGGTCGGGGACTCGGGTTTCGGGCGCATCCACGGCGAGGACGGGCTGCGCGAGTTCGCCCGCTCGCAGTCGATGACCAGGACCAAGTACCGGATGCCGCTGAACCCGATGACCTTCGCCCGGACGAAGGGGACCGTCGCCGCGCTCACCCGCCTGGTCCGGCTCGCCCGCGGTCGCTGACGCGCACCGGCGCCGCGCGTGGTCGTGGCGTCGCGCCGCGGCGCCCGCGCCGCGTAACCTGCCCGCTCGGGCCGGTCGGGTGTGCGCGGTCGCCGGGTGGGGATGCGATGAAGCCGCCCTTGCGGGCACATTCGATCGGAGTCCCCACCGCGCACGCGGTGCGGGGGTGTGAACCGGCGGCGAGGAGGCCCACGGTGAAGAAGATCATCAACGATCCGTCGACGCTGGTCGCGGACGCGTTGAACGGCATGGCCGCCGCGTACCCGGAGCTGCTGCGGGTCCGGACCGATCCGGCGCTGGTCGTGCGCGCCGACGCGCCGCTGAGCGGGAAGGTGGCGCTGATCTCCGGCGGGGGCTCCGGGCACGAACCGCTGCACGGCGGGTTCGTGGGCGCGGGGATGCTCACGGCCGCGGTGCCGGGGGCCGTGTTCACCTCGCCGACCCCGGACGCGGTGCAGGCGGCGATCACCGAGACGGAGTCCGGTGCGGGGGCGCTGCTGGTGGTCAAGAACTACACCGGTGATGTGCTGAACTTCGAGACCGCCGCGGAGCTGGCGGGGCTGGAGGGCACCGACGTCCGGGCGGTCATCGTGGACGACGACGTGGCCGTGAAGGACTCGACGCACACGGCGGGCCGCCGCGGCGTCGGCGGCACCGTGCTGGTGGAGAAGATCGTCGGCGCGGCCGCCGAGCGCGGCGAGGACTTGGAGCGGTGCGAGGCCCTCGCCCGGCGCGTGGTCTCCCAGGTGCGCTCGATGGGCGTGGCGCTGACCGGTCCGACGGTCCCGCACGCGGGTGAGCCCAGCTTCACGCTCGCCGAGGACGAGATGGAGATCGGCATCGGCATCCACGGCGAGCCCGGCAGGCAGCGGCTGCCGCTGGAGCGCGCCGACGGCATCGTCGCGAAGCTGCTCGAACCGGTCCTGGAGGACTTGCCGTTCGGCGCGGGCGACGACGTGCTGCTGTTCACCAACTCGATGGGCGCGACGCCGCTGATCGAGCTGTACGCGGCGCACGGGATCGCCGAGCGGTTGCTGGCCGACCGCGGGGTGCGGGTCCGCCGGCGGCTGGTCGGCCCGTACACGACGAGCCTGGACATGCAGGGCATGAGCCTGACGGTGCTGAAGCTGGACGAGGAGCTCACCGAGCTGTGGGACGCGCCGGTGCGCACCGCCGCCCTGAACTGGTGAGACGACGGGTCGCAGACGAGGACGGGTGAACGGGATGGGCTGCACGGCAGAGGACGTGGTCGCCGCGGTGCGGGCGGGCGCGGCGGTGATGGCCGAGCACCGCGACGAGTTGATCAACTTGGACCGGGTGATCGGGGACGCCGACCACGGCGAGAACATGGATCGCGGTTTCCGCGCGGTTCGGGTCAAGCTGGACGAGGTGGAGCCGGAAACGCCGGGCGCGGTGCTCAAGCTGGTCGCCACCACGTTGATCTCCACGGTGGGCGGCGCCTCGGGACCGCTGTACGGCACGGCGTTCCTGCGCGCGGCCACCGCCGTGGGCGCGGCCCCCGAGCTGGACGGACCCGCGGTGGCGGCGGCGCTGCGGGCCGGGCTGGAGGGCGTCGTGGCCCGCGGCAAGGCCGTCGCGGAGGACAAGACGATGGTGGACGCGCTGATCCCGGCGGTGGGCGCGGCGCGCGCGGGCGCCGAGGAGGGCGCCGGGCCCGCCCGGGTGCTCGCGGTGGCGGCCGAGGCCGCGCACGCCGGGGCGGCGGCCACCGAACCGCTCGTGGCCCGCAAGGGGCGGGCCTCCTACCTGGGCGAGCGCAGCGCGGGGCACGTCGATCCCGGTGCGCGCTCGACCGCGTTGCTGCTGTCCGCCTTCGCCGATTCGAGGTCGCCGGAATGAGCGTCGGACTGGTCATCGTCTCGCACAGCGAGCGGCTCGCCGCCGGGGTCGCGGAGCTCGCCGCGCAGATGGCCCCGGACGTGCGGGTGGTCCCGGCCGGCGGCCTGGCCGGTGGCGACATCGGCACCGACTTCGAGAAGGTGACCGCCGCGCTCTCCGATGCCGACACCGGTTCCGGGGTGGTGCTGCTCTACGACCTGGGCAGCGCGCAGATGACCGCGGAGATGGCGGTCGAGGCCCTGGGCGATCCCGGTACCGCCGTCGTCGCGGACGCCCCGCTGGTCGAGGGCGCGGTGGCGGCCGCGGTGGCGGCGCAGGGCGGCAAGGACCTCGACGCGGTGACCCGGGCCGCGACCGGAGCCGGAGTGGGTTCGGAGGCGGAGCAGGCCCTCGCGGCCGAGGAGGGCGAGCCGATCACCGAGGAGTTCGAGCTGCGCAACGAGGTGGGGCTGCACGCCCGTCCCGCCGCGATGCTGGCCCGCTGCCTGGCCGGGCTGCGGGCCGACGTGCGGGTGCGGGTGCGCGGTTCGGAGGCGGACGCCGCGAGCGTGCTCGGCCTGATGGGGCTCGGGGCCCGCAAGGGTGACCGGGCGACCCTGGTGGCCACCGGGGCCGACGCGGAGGAAGCGGTGCGACGCATCCTCGCCCTGGTCGCGGACGACTTCGGCGAGTAGGTCCACTGCGGACCGCTCGTCGCGGAGCGGGGCCGCCGCGCGGGTGCCGCGCCCGGCCCGCCGTGCGCGACGGCGTTGCCGGGGGCATCTAGGGTGGGGCGATGCCGCCGCGCTTCCGCTTCCCGGGTCTCCTGGTGCTGCTGTCGTCGCTGCTGGCCGCCGGTTGCACCGGGCTCGCGCAGCCGAGGCCGGAACCGCCGCGGCCCGGCCCGGCCACCGCGGCGGAGGCGCTCGGCGATCCGCGCACCGCGGACCCCTGCTCGCTGATCGACCCGGCGGCGCTGTCCGGGTTCGGCGAGGTGCGCGACGCGGGCACCGTGTCGCTGGACTACTGCCTGCTGCGGGTGCACCGCCCGGACGGATCGCTGGCGCAGCTCAAGGTCGGGGAACTCGCGCGGGAGACCGGGGACGAGGCCGATCCGGTGGTCGAGGCGGGGTCGCTGCGGATCGCCCGGGAGGCGCCGCTGCCGGGCCACTGCACCCGCCGGGTCCTGTTCGGCGACGACACCGCGGCGCTGGTCAGCGCCGACCAGCTCACCGGCGGACCGGGCTCGGAGCTGTGCGGGATCGCGGAGGCCGGGGCGCGCGGCGCCGTGGCCGCGATCGATTCCGGGCGGGTGCGCCACCGCGACTACCCGCCGAACTCGCTGGCGCTGCTCGACCCCTGCCGGACGTTGCCCACCGAGGTGGTGCGCGAGGTTCCCGGACTGGAGCGGGCCGAACCCGTTGCCTCCCCGGCCGGTCACCAGTGCCAGTGGGGGCCGGACGACGCCACCGCGCCCCGGGTGCGGTTGGTGCACGCGGCCGGTGATCCGCCCGCGGTGCTGCACGGTTCGGCGGTGCGGGAGGAGATCGCGGGCCGGAGCACCGTGACGAGCGTCGTCGGCGGCGATCCTCGGATCCCGCTGTGCTCGGCGGAGACCGGGCACCTGCCGTTCGGCGAGCCGGGCAGCGGGCAGGTCGAGGTGGCGATGCTGGTGGTGGCCTACCCGGACGGCGACGGCCTGGAGGCCTGCGAGTTCGCCCGCGGTCTCGCCGAGCGGGCCTGGCCGGGGTTGCCGAAGCCCTAGCGCTGGTGGCGGCCCGTTACGGTGGTGGTGTGCCGCGCCGCAACCGCCAGCAACGCCCGACCGGCAGCTCCGCGCCGGGGCGCGAGTTCCGCTCTCCGGGGCCCGCGTACGGCTGGTCGCGGGTGGAGGAGGGGCCGGACGGCGAGTGGCTGGTGCGCACCGTGCCCGCCGCGCAGGCCGGGAAGACCTACCGCTGCCCCGGCTGCGATCACGAGGTGCGGCCCGGGGTGGCGCACGTGGTGGCGTGGCCCGCCGACGAGCAGGGCGATGTCGCCGACCGGCGGCACTGGCACAGCGGCTGCTGGAAGGCGCGGGCCCGCAGGGGCCCCACCCGCCGCTGGTCCTGACCGGCTCCGCCCGCGCGGACCGGTTCGTGGAAGCCGCTGCTCGGCGCGCCTCGGGATCGGTTCCCGGTGCGGGGCGGCCGTCGTGCTCGGGTCCGCGCCGCGGTCGGCGGGACGGGGACGAGAACCGCCGGTGCTGGACCCCGGGCGCGGGCGACGGGGATCTCACAGCGGTGCGAGCGCGGCGGCGTGGCAGGATCGGGGGTGATGAGCACCGAGATCCGCGCCAACACCGCGCTGCCCGCGAAGCGGGAGCAGATCACCTTGCACACCGCCGACGAGCTGCGGCTGATCGGTGAGCTGGCGCTGCCGGAGAGCGGTGCTCCGCGGGCGACGCTGGTCTGCCTGCACCCGCTGCCGACGCACGGCGGCATGATGGACTCGCACCTCTACCGCAAGGCCGCGTTCCGGCTGCCCGCGCTCGCGGACCTCGCGGTGCTGCGGTTCAACACCCGGGGCACCGTCAGCGAGGCGGGGCGCAGCGAGGGCGAGTTCGACGCGGGGAACGCGGAGCGGTTCGACGTGGCCGCGGCGCTGGAGTTCGCCGAGTTCCACGACCTGCCGAACGTGTGGCTCCTCGGCTGGTCCTTCGGCACCGACCTCACCCTGGTGCACGGGCTGGACCCGGTGGTGCGCGGGGCGATCCTGCTCTCGCCGCCGCTGCGCTGGAGCACCGAGGAGCACCTGCGCGCCTGGGGCGAGTCGGGCAAGCCGGTGCACGCGCTGGTGCCGGAGTTCGACGACTACCTCCGCCCGGAGGAGGCGCGCCGCCGGTTCGCGGCGATCCCGCAGGCCGAGGTCAGCGGTTTCGCGGACACCAAGCACCTCTGGGTGGGCAAGGCCGAAGCGGCGCTGGACGCCATCGTGGACATCGTGGCTCCCGAGGTGGCGACGCCCTTGCCGCGCACCTGGGACGGCCCCTGCGAAACCCGCCAGGTCACCATCGTCAACCAGTAGCGGGCCCGCCCCGGAACCGCGGCGGGCCGGGGCGGTCAGCCGCGTTCGGCCCGGCAGAGGTAGGCGCGCGGGGTGCTGCCGATGCGGGTGAGCACGAGGGTGGCCTCGGCGCTGCCGCGGGGCTTGAGCCTGCGGCGCAGCGCGTCGGGATCGACGTCCACCCCGCGCGCCATGATCTCCAGCCGCCCCACGTCGTGCGCGCGCAGCAGGGCCCGCAGCGCCTTCTCCGAGTGCTTGCCCTGGTCCAGCACGCGGAACGCGCGGATCCCGGCGGGCGGGGCGTCGCCGGTGAGGTAGGCGATGCGCGGGTCCAGCTGCCCGAGCCCGTGCCGCGCGGCGTAGTGGCGCACCAGGCCCGCCCGCACCACGGCGCCGTCCGGGTCGACCAGCCACTCCCCGGCCTCCCGCACCGGGCAGTCCTCCGGGTCGCGGTCGGTGAGCTGCTCCCCGCCGCCGTCGGCGCGCAGCACCGTGGCGCGCCTGCGCACCCCGGGCTCGGCGAGCCCGCCCAGCCACACCGCCGCCTCGCGGACCTGCCCGGCCAGCGACACGATCTCGACCTCGGCCCGCTCGGGCACGGCGTCGAAGTCGAGGCCCGGGGCGCACTTCACGACCAGGTCCCGCCCGGCGTAGACGTCGAGCAGCTCGTCCAGCGGGGGCACCAGGTCGGCGGGGTTCCAGCGGCGGCGGCCGCTGCCGTCGCGCCGGGCCGGGTCGGCGACGATCGCGGTCCCGGTGCTGGTGGGGCGCAGCGCGTCGGCGCGGGCGAACGCGGCGGGCAGGCCGTCCGCGGCGAGGTTGTGCCGCGCCATCGCGAGCCGGACCTCGTCGAGGTCGGAGCCCAGGCAGCGCTCGGCGACGCGGGCGATCTCCCGGAGGTCGGCCCCGATCGAGCAGGTGACGTCGTGCACGGTGCGCCCGGCGAGCCGCCGCGCGCGGTGCCGGGCGACGGCGGCCGCGGTCGCCTGCTGCAGGGCGTCCCCGGTGAACAGCCAGTCGGCGACATCGTCCAACTTGGACTCCGCCTTGCCGCGCAGCACCGCGGTCTCCAGCACGGCCGCGGCGAAGCGCGTGCCGGCGGCGGCGCGGGCGGCGGCGACGTCGGCGAGCCGCGAATCGGCGGTCAGGGCGCGCCCGGTGAGCGCGGCGACGGCCTCGGTTCCGGCGGGGGAGCGCAGGAACGCGACGTCGTCGAGGTCGAAGGCGTAGGCCACCCGGTCTCCCCACCAGCGCGCGCGTTCCGGACGCGCAGCACTCTAGCCCGGGTCAGCCCGCGCTCCGGCAGCGCGTCCGCCGGAGCGCGGGGTCCCGGGCGAGGATCGGCTCAGCGGCCGGTGAACTCGGCCTTGCCGGGCCCGTTGTCGATGAACGAGCGCATCCCGATCTTCTGGTCCTCGGTGGCGAACAGGCCGGTGAACAGGTTCGTCTCCAGCCGCAGGCCGTTGTCCAGGTCCACGTCCAGCCCGCCGTCGATGGCGGCCTTGGCGGCGGCGAGCGCGCGGGCCGGTCCGTTCGCGAACTGCTCGGCCCAGCGCTTCGCGGCGGCGTAGACGTCCTCGGCGGGCACGACCTCGTCCACCATGCCCAGCTCCAGCGCCTCGGCCGCCTTGACGAAGCGGCCGGTGTAGATGATGTCCTTGGCCTTGCTCGGGCCGATGAGCCGGGCGAGGCGCTGGGTGCCGCCCGCTCCCGGGATCACGCCGAGCAGCACCTCCGGCTGCCCGACCTTCGCGGCGTCGGAGACGATCCGGCGGTCGCAGGAGAGCGCGAGCTCGAAGCCGCCACCGAGCGCGTAGCCGGTGATCGCGGCGACGGTCGGCTTCGGGATGGCGGCGACCGCGCTCATCGCCGCCGTGAGCCCGTCCTGCTCCTTGACGGCCATGTCCGAGTAGGACTGGTCCGCCATCTCCTTGATGTCGGCGCCGGCGGCGAACACCTTCTCGCCGCCGTAGACGATCACGGCCCGCACCTCGGGGTGCTGGGCCGCCTCGGTGGCGGCGGCCTTCAGCTCCTGCTCGATCTGGCGGTTCAGGGCGTTCATCGGGGGCCGGTCCAGCCGGATCGTGCCGATGGCGCCTTCCACTTCGAGCCTGATGAACTCGCCCACGCCGCAACCTCCTCGTCGCCCTGCACGTCAGTGCCCGAAGGCTATCCCGGCGGCCCCCGGCCGTCAGTGTCCTCGATCTCACTCGCTCCGGCGGACGGGTGAACCGCGGGCGGGATCCCGGTGGTGGAACCCCGGCGGAGGTGCCGCGCGCCCGGCGGGTCTCCGCTCAGCGGCTTCGCGGTGGGATCCGGGTCCGGGTGCGGGAGCTCAGCGGCGCCGGGCGAAGTACCGGTCCCCGCTGCGCTGGAGTTCGAGGTCCTGGTCGAAGGTCTTGGAGAGGTTGTCCTCGGTCAGGACGTCCTCCAGCAGGCCCTGCGCCACGGCGGTGCCCTCGCGCAGCAGCAGGGCGTGGGTGAAGCCGGGCGGGATCTCCTCGACGTGGTGGGTGACCAGCACCGAGGCGGGGGCGTCGGGGTCCAGCGCCAGCGCGGACAGCCGCCCCACCAGGTCCTCGCGGCCACCCAGGTCCAGCCCGGCGGCGGGCTCGTCGAGCAGCAGCAGCTCGGGGTCCGTCATGAGCGCGCGGGAGATGAGGGTGCGCTTGCGCTCGCCCTCGGACAGCGTGCCGAAGGCTCGGTCGGCCAGGTGCGCGACGCCGAGCAGGTCCAGCAGTTCGGCGGCGCGGTCGGTGTCCATCTCGTCGTACTCCTCGCGCCACCGGCCGAGGACCGAGTACCCGGCGCTGACGACGACGTCGCGGACGAGCTCGTCCCCGGGGACCCGGGAGCCCAGGGCCGCCGAGGACAGGCCGATGCGCGGGCGCAGCTCGAACACGTTGACGCGGCCCAGGCGCTCGCCGAGCACGTCCACGGTGCCGTCCGACGGGTGCAGCTCGGCGCCCGCCAGCTTGAGCAGCGTGGTCTTGCCCGCGCCGTTCGGTCCCAGCACCACCCAGCGCTCGTCGAGCTCGACGGACCAGCTCACGCCGGACACCAGCGCGTTACCACCCCGCCGGACTCCGACGCCGTCCATCCGGATGACCAGGTCGTCCACGTCCACTCTCCCCGCCGTTCCCGGCCGCTCCGCGGTTCCGGCACCGTTCGGACCTCTCCGGCCGGTCGACCGGCCGGTCCACTCCGGCACTCATTGTTCCGGTCCCGCACCACGTGCTCGCGGCCGGGCCGGTTCCGCCGCGCGACGGCCCGCCGGGCGGGTGCCCGGCGGGCCGTGGCAGGCGCGGTCGGGGTGGCGGGCGAACTCGGCCCCCCGGGGCGCGCTCGGCGGTTCCGCCCGGCACCCCGCACCGGAGAGCGCCCCGCCCGCGTCGGCGCGGCCGGGCCGGCGAGACGCCCGCCGGGCGATCCCGGGGCGCTTTCGGGGATCAGCCGACCGGGGCCCGGCCGCCCTCGATGACGGGCAGCCCGGCGGCGGCCCAGGCGCGGAACCCGCCGATCAGGTCGGTGGCCCGGCCCAGCCCGAGCTCCCGGGCCTGCGCGGCGGCGAGGCTGGACGAGTAGCCCTCGTTGCAGAACAGCACGACCGGCTGGTCGACCCGCAGGCCGTCGAGGCGGTGCGGGCTGGACGGGTCCAGCCGCCACTCCAGGACGATCCGCTCCACCACCAGCGAGCCGGGGATCTCGCCCTCGGCGAGCCGGTTCGACTGCGGCCGCAGGTCGATGAGCAGCGCGCCGTCCCGCTGCAACCGGGCGGCCTGCTGGGAGTCCACCCGCTCCAGCCCGTCCCGGGCATCGGTGAGCAGGTGCTCGATGCCGTAGGGGCCGGTGTGCGGGGCCTCCTCGGGCTGGGGTCGCTGCGCTGGCACGGCCACCTCGCTGATCGGTCGGGCGCTCGTCGGTCCGGAGCCGGTACCGGGATCGTGGCTCATCGGTTCCGCTCCCGCAGCGGGCCCGCGGGCCGCGGGGCGACGGGCGGGACGTCGGCCAGGTCCGCGTAGTGGCGGACCGGCAGCAGCGGCGGCGAGTAGGCGTGCACGCTGGCGGAGTTCGCGGTGCCGGTGTTGCGGACCTGGTGGGCGCGACCAGCGCCGAAGCCGATCGAGGCGCCCGCTTCGTGCCGCGCGCCGCGGATCGGGCCCGCCGGGTAGCGGTAGTCCTCGCGCAGCTCGCCGAACAGCACGGCGAACGAGCCGGAGGCGCCGCCGTGGTCGTGCGGTTCGGTCCCCTGACCGGGGGCCCAGGACAGCAGCCAGAGCTCGACGCCCGCGGTGAGGCCGAGGCGGGCCCACCAGCGCTGCCCCTCGTGGACCTCGACGACGTCGAGCAGCGCGCCGGTGAACTCGGTGATGGCCAGCGTGGTGAGGTCGCGCAGTTCGCGCGGCGCCCACAGGTCGTGCTCGGGCCGGAGCGCCTCGCGCAGCGGTGGCAGGTCCAGGGCGGGGTGCAGTTCGAGGGCGCCGGGCTCCGGGATCTCATCCGCGGGGGTGTACTGCGAGACGTGCGTGGGTGCGGACATGCGTTCTTCCGTTCCTCGATCGAGTGGGCGAGTTGGGAACGGGTCGTCCGGCGCGCTGGCCGGCGCCGCGCGGTGCGCGGGCGGGTGGGGCGGAATCGGGCCGCCGCGCCGTCGACCCGGTCGGGCCACGGGGGTCGGGTCAGCGACAGGCCGACGTGGCGACCAGGTAGAGGTCGACGACGCGATCGCGGGTCAGCGTGAATTCCGGCACAGCCCGGATCCTGGCACGCCCGGGGGTGCCGAGGCCAGGCCTCCCGCGATGTGGAAGAGCGCCGCCCGGTGGCTCAGCCGCAGGCGTCGGGACCGCGCAGCAGCCCGGTGCGGAACGCGGCGACCCGCTGCGCGCCGGTGATCACCACCGCGCCCCGGGCGTCGCGGCCGGCGGCGTCCTCGGTGAGCAGCGCCTCCACGGCTTCGTCCAGGTCGCCCGCGGAGAGCCGGGGTTCGCCGGCGGTGTAGGCGCCGGTGAGACAGCTGATCGCGTTCCCGGCGGCGGGCCCGGTGTTCGGCCGTCCGAGCGCGGTGCGCGCGGCGAGCGCGTAGCGCGACGCCAGCAGCGTCGCGGTCGCCTGGTCGCCGATGTCGTGGTGCACCGCGCCGAGCCGCTCCGGGTCGAACGCCGTGGCGCCGTCGCACAGCCCGACCGGCGCGGCGGCGCAACCGCCGGGGCGCGGTGCGGGCGTGGACCAGCTCCGCCCGCCCGCGGTGACCAGCCCGCCGAAGAACTCGGCCGCGCGCCGCCCGGTGGCCTCGACGGTCCCGGGGAAGGTCTCGGTGGCGTCCTCCCCCGTCTCGGTGGTGGGCGCTCGAACGGGGGAGACCGCGGCGCAGTCCGCCGGACCGTCCTGGAAGCCCTGCTGGAAGGCGGTGATCCGGGCGAAGGAGGTGCCGTGCGCGTCGGCGGCGGCCGGTTCGGTGCCGATCGGGTCGCGGAACACGATCAGCGCGTGCAGCGCCCGGTCCAGCTCCCCGGGCCCGACCCGCAGGTGCGCGGTGCGGCCGTCGGCGGCGGTGCGCAGGAACGCGCCCGCGTAGCAGTCCGCGCCCGCCTCGATCGCCGCCGCGTCCGCGCCGCCGCCGACGGCCATCCCGAGTCGCTGCTGCACGGCGTGCCCGAACTCGTGGGCGAGGACCACGGCGACCGCCGCGTCCCCGTAGTGCTCCCGCAGCACCGGCAGCAGCGCCGCGCGGTCCCAGGCGATCGCGTCCACCGAGGCGCAGTAGTAGGCGTTGCCCTCCAGGTTCGCCACGTCGCCGGAGCACGGCGGTGGCCGGTCGCCGCCGCGGGCGGTGTCCACCGAGAAGAACCCGCCGTCCAGGTCGCGCCAGGGGTGCCCGGACAGGGGCGGGAAGGTCGCCGCCCAGTAGTCCTGGACGTCGCCGATGACGGCGGCCGCGAGCCGGTCGGTGGCACCGCCGTCGGTGCCGTGCACGAATCCCGGGTCCGCCCCGACCGGTTCGGGGGCGGGCGTCTCCGGCCCGGTGGGAGCGCAGCCCGCGAGGACGGTGAGGGCGAGCAGGGCCGCGAGCAGGGGGCCGATCCGCCGGGTGCGCACCCCGCCAGCTTCGCATCCCGGGCGATCGCCCCGGCGCGGCCTCGCCGTCCTGCCGCCGAGTCCGCGCCCCGGCCGGGCGATAAGGTCAGCCGCCGTGAGAGCCGTCCACCGATTCACCGTCCGGGCACACCTGCCGGAGCAGCTGGCCGCCCTGGGGACGTTGGCGACGAACCTGCGCTGGACCTGGCATCCGCCGACCCAGGACCTGTTCGCCGCGGTGGACCCGCGGGTGTGGTCGCGGGTGGGCGGCGATCCGCTGCGGTTGCTGGAGGAGGTCCCGGCGCAGCGGTTGCGCGCGCTCGCGCAGGACGAGGACTTCCTGGCCCGCACCCGCGCCGTGGACGACGACCTGCGGCACTACCTGACGGTCCCGCGCTGGTACCAGCAGCGGCAGGCCGAGGGTGCCGAGCTGCCGTCCTCCGTGGCGTACTTCTCGATGGAGTTCGGCGTGAGCGAGGCGCTGCCGAACTACTCCGGGGGGCTCGGCGTGCTGGCCGGGGACCACCTGAAGTCGGGCTCGGACCTGGGCGTCCCGCTGCTCGGGGTGGGGCTGTTCTACCGCTCCGGTTACTTCCGGCAGGCGTTGTCGGCGGAGGGCTGGCAGCAGGAGCACTACCCGGTGCAGGACCCGAAGGGGCTGCCGCTGGAAGTGCTCACCGAACCGTCCGGGGAGCCGATCCTGGTGCGGGTGGCGATGCCGGGCGACCGGGTGCTGCGCGCGCGGATCTGGAAGGCGCAGGTGGGCCGGGTTCCGCTGCTGCTGCTCGACACCGACCTGCCGGACAACGACGACGACCTGCGCGGCACCACCGACCGGCTCTACGGCGGCGATTCCGACCACCGGATCCGGCAGGAGATCCTCGCCGGGATCGGCGGGGTGCGGGCGGTGCGCGCCTACTGCGAGCTCACCGGGCACCCGGAGCCGGAGGTGTTCCACACCAACGAGGGCCACGCCGGGTTCCTCGGCCTGGAGCGGGTCCGCGAGCTGCAGGGCGGTCCCGGGCTCGACTTCGACGAGGCCGTGGCGGCGGTGCGCGCGGGCACCGTGTTCACCACCCACACCCCGGTTCCGGCGGGCATCGACCGGTTCCCGGTGGACCTGGTGCGGCACTACTTCGGGGACGGCTCCTCGCGGGCGCTGCTGCCGGGCGTGCCGACCGAGCGGGTGCTGGCGCTGGGCGGCGAGGACAAGCCCGGCATGTTCAACATGGCGCACATGGGCCTGCGGCTCGCGCAGCGGGCGAACGGCGTCTCGGCGCTGCACGGCGGGGTGCTGCGCACCATGTTCCGCGGGCTGTGGCCCGGGTTCGGCGTCGAGGAGGTGCCGATCGGCTCGGTGACCAACGGGGTGCACGGGCCGACCTGGTCGGCGCGCGAGCTCGGCAAGCTGCTCGGGGAGTCCGAGATGGACAGCGGTGCCGGGTTGCGCGGCATGGAACCGGTGAGCGATCCGCTGCTGTGGGAGTTGCGCAGCTCGCTGCGGCAGCGGCTCGTGCACGAGGTGCGGCGCAGGCTGCGGCAGGCGTGGTTGCAGCGCGGCGCTTCCGACCTGGAACTCGGCTGGTGCGATTCGGTGTTCGACCCGGACGTGCTCACCATCGGTTTCGCCCGCCGGGTCCCGACCTACAAGCGGCTCACGCTGATGCTGCGGGACACCGGGCGGTTGCGGCGGCTGCTGCTGGACCCGGAGCGTCCGGTGCAGCTGGTGGTGGCGGGCAAGTCGCACCCGGCCGACGAGGGCGGCAAGGCGATGATCCAGCAGATCGCGCGGTTCGCCGACGATCCCGAGGTGCGCCACCGCATCGTCTTCCTGCCGGACTACGACATGTCCCTGGCGCGCTACCTCGTCTCGGGTTGCGACGTGTGGCTGAACACCCCGGTGCGGCCGCTGGAGGCGTGCGGGACGTCGGGGATGAAGGCGGCGCTGAACGGGGCGCTGAACCTGTCGGTGCGGGACGGCTGGTGGGACGAGCTGTTCGACGGCGAGAACGGCTGGGCGATCCCGAACGCGGACGGGGTCACCGACCAGAACCGGCGCGACGACCTGGAGGCCGCTGCGCTCTACGAGCTGATCGCGACCGACGTGGCGCCCGCGTTCTACGAGCGCAGCGCGGACGGGGTCCCGCGCAAGTGGATGTCGATGGTGCGGCACGTGCTGGCGACCCTGGGCCCCCGGGTGCAGGCCTCCCGGATGGTCCGGGAGTACGTGGACCGCTACTACGGCCCGGCGGCGCGCTCGGTGCGGGCGATGACCGGCCAGCAGCACCGGGGCGCGAAGGAGCTCGCGGAGTTCGGCGCGCGGATCGCGGACGCCTGGTCCCGGGTGCGGATCGGGGCGACCCGGATGACCGTGGCGGACGGGGCGACTCCGCTGCTGGGCGGGCGGATCACGGTGCGGGCGCAGGTGGATCTCGCCGGGCTGGATCCGTCCGATGTGGACGTCGAGGTGGTGGTGGGCCGGGTGGACGACGACGACCGGCTGCACGAGTTCATCACCGAGTCGATGAGCCCGGCCGCCGACGGCGGCTACGAGGCCGTCCTCACCCTCCCGCACGCGGGCCCGGCCGGGTACACGGTCCGGGTGCTGCCCAAGCACCCGCTGATGTCCGGGCCGGCCGAGCTGGGCCGGATCGCGCTGGCCTGACCTGGTCCCCGGCGCCGGTTCAGGCGACGGTGAGGCGGTCCCGGACCTCGCGGACCCGGGGCCACCAGGAGGCGTGGTGCTCGGCCCGCGCCAGGGCCTCGCGGGCGGCGGCGTTGTCGCGGCGGGCCATGTGCGCGCGGGCCAGGGTGGCGAGGTCGTCGGCCTTCGACAGCGGCGAGGTGGTGTGGTCGGCGCCGATCGCCGCCAGCCGCGCCGCCTCCTCCGCGTCGCCCTCCAGCAGCGCGAGCACCCCCTTGGTCCCGCTGAGCTGGTAGGCGGGGTAGCCGAGGGCGATCGCGTCGGCCAGCGCCTTCTTCGCCACCGGGACGACCTCGTCGGCGGGCAGCTGGCCCGCCTCCACCGCGCAGAACCCGAGCCCGGCCAGTCCCGCCAGGGTGTAGGACATGTCCCTGGCCTCCAGGTCGGCGGCGGCGATGTGGCCCACCAGCACCAGCACGGCCTCCGCGTACTCCCCGGTGGCCTCCAGCATCGCGACCCGGCAGTGCACCGTGGCGTTGAGCTCCGGGCAGGTGCCCCCGAGCCGATCCACGATCTCCCGGGCGCGCGTCAGGTCCCCGGCGCGCAGCGCTTCGTGCGCCCGCGCGGCCAGCGGGGCGGCGCGGAACTCCGCGCGCTTCTCCTCCGGCAACCGGGGGAGGCCGAACAGCAGCCAGCCCGTCGAGGTGCTCAGCGGCGCGCGCTTCGGCCACAGCTTGTGGAGCATCAGCGGGGTCGCGGCCAGCAGCACGCCGCGCCCGAACGGCCCCTCGGCCAGCAGCCAGCACGCGGCCACCGCCCCGATCCCGGAGAGCGCCGAGACCAGCCCGGCCAGCCAGCAGCGCAGGATCACCGGGCTGCGCCACGGGCCGATCTCGGAGGCCAGCTCCAGCGGCAGCGCCCGCAGCGTCACCTCGGTGCGCCCGACCCGCCAGGTGGCGACACCGCGCAGCGAGCCGATCACCACGTGCCGGATCCGCAACCCGAACAGCGCCGCCCCGGTCAGCAGGCCCAGCTGCGTGATCATCGGCAGCAGCACCACCCCGGCCAGCGCCCCCAGCACGGCCGGCCCGAACCCGCCGACGCCGTCCCCGGCGACCCCCTCGACGATCCCCGCGGCGACCAGCCCGGCGATCCCGATCAGGAGCCACGGCCGCAGCCACCGACGCATCTTCCCCATGAGCGGGCAACTTACGGGACCGCGACCGGCGGCCGGGGCGCTTCGCGCGATCTCGCGACCGCGCGCCGGAGCGTCCCTCGACCGGCGACGAGCAGGTGAGCGGGGGCGGCAGTGAGGCCGGGAACCCGCCGCGCGCCACCCGATAGGCTGATCACCTGCGGCCGGTGGGCGAGTTCGGGGGCGGCCCACCGCCCCGATCGGCGACCTTCGGAACAGGACGGGATCTCTTGGCACCGGTTTCAGGCGTTCGGCGCGGCCTCGGCGCGGTCCTCGCGCTGCTCACGTGCACCGCTGTGCTCGGCGGCTGCTCCCGCGTCATCAGCGGCACCCCCACCACGGCGGGCGGACCCGCCACCCACGACGTCGCCGGGCTGCCCGCGAGCAACGGCCCCACCGGGCCGATCGCCGGGGCGCCCGACGCGGACCTCCCGGTGGAGGGCACCGACGGCGGCGAGGTCGACGCGCTCGCCCGCAACGCGATCGCCGACGTGCAGGCGTACTGGCGGGAGGTGTTCCCGGACGCCTTCGACGGCGCGGAGTTCGAACCGGTGCCCCGGCTGGTCTCCTACGACTCGACCGCACTCGGCGGGACGCTCTGCGAACAGCGCACCCAGGGCCTGTCCAACGCCTTCTACTGCGGCGGGGAGAACCTGATCGCCTGGGATCGCGCCGACCTGCTGCCCAGGCTGAACAACAGCTTCGGTCCGATCGCCTCGGTCACCGTGCTCGCGCACGAGATGGGCCACGCCGTGCAGCACCGCGCGGGCACCACCGGGCGCGATGCCCCGACGCTGGTGCTGGAGCAGCAGGCGGACTGCTTCACCGGCTCCTTCTTCCGGCACGCCGCCGAGGGCGGCGCCGAGCACTTCCAGGTCTCCACCGGGGACGGCCTGAACAAGGTGATGGGCGTGCTCAACTACATCCGCGACACCCCGGGCGACACCGACTTCACCGGTGCCGACGCCCACGGCAGCGCCTTCGACCGGGTCACCGCGTTCCAGTACGGCTTCAGCGAGGGTCCGCAGCGCTGCGCGCGGATGGACGCCGAGGACGTCAAGCGCCGCACCACCCAGTTCCAGTTCTGGAAGCAGGCGCAGGAGACGGACCTGCCGGTGGACGAGAAGAACCTCGCGGCCGTGCGCTCCAGCCTGGAGCAGGTCTTCGCCGACACCGGGGCGCTGCCGCCCGAGCTGACGACCGAGCCGCTGCCCTGCGACGGCGTTCGCGGCACCGAACCCGCGGCCTACTGCCCGGAGACGAACACGATCTCGCTGAGCCTGGACGACCTGCAGCGGATCGCGAACCCGCCCGCGAAGGAGGCCGCCGACTCCGGGTACGGCGACTTCGCGGCCTACGCCCAGGTCGCCTCCCGCTACGCGCTGTCCGTGCAGGAGGCGGCGGGGCTGCCGCTGACCGGGGAGAACGCGGGCCTGCGGACCGCCTGCCTGGTGGGGGCGTGGAGCGGGCTGCTCGTCGAGGACCCCATCGGGCAGCGCAACCCCGTCGGCGAGCTGCGGCTGGCGCCCGGCGACATCGACGAGGGCGTGGCCGCGCTGCTCGGCGACGACAGCCTCATCGCCGCCGACGTCAACGGCGACCAGGTGCCCGCGGGCTTCGCGCGGTTGGAGGCGTTCCGGATGGGCTTCCAGGACGGATTCGGGCCGTGCAGCACCGAGTACGGCGAGTGATGCCGGGCGCGCAACGGCGCGGGTTCCCGCGCGTCCTCCGGACATGCACGGAGAACGCGAACTCCACTGGGACGGGTTGATCAACGGCCGGGAGCTGGGCGGGCTGCCGGTGCGCGGTGGGCGGGTGCGCCGCGGCGCGGTGGTGCGGTCGGGGAACCCCGCGTTCCTGCGCGCCGCGGGCTGGGACGCGCTGCTCGCGCACGGGGTGCGCACGGTCGTGGACCTCACCGGCGGCACCGAGGACGGCGCGGACCGGGCGGCCCGGCCCGCCGAGCTCACCACGCTGCGGCTGCCGCTGGACGACCCCGCCGCCACCGCGTTCCGGGCGGAGTGGGGCGGGCCGCTCTCGTGCACCCCGCTGCACTACCCGGCCTTCGCGGCGCGCTTCCCGGGAGCGCTGGCCGAGGCGGTCCGGGCCGTGGCCTCCGCCGCGCCGGGCGGGGTGCTGGTGCACTGCGGCAGCGGCCGCGATCGCACCGGGCTGGTGGTGCTCGTGCTGCTGGGGCTGCTGGGCGCTTCCGCCGAGGTCATCGCCGCCGACCACGCGCTCAGCCACGAGCCGCTGCGACGGGTCGCGGCGGCCCGGGGGCGGGCCGACGACGCGCCGGAGATCCGGCGGCTGCTCGCCGAGCGGGGCACCAGCACCGTCGAGCTGGTCCGCGCGGTCCTCGGCCCCGGCGACCTGGCCGCGCGCCTGGAGCTGCCCGGCACCGACGTCGACGCCCTGCGCCGCCGGATGTGCGAGAGCACCGTCGACACCCCGTTCCTGCACGGGTAACGGCGACGTCGGGGGCGTCACGGGCTCACCGGCGGAAAACTCGTGGCGGCGCCCTCTATCCTGGAACGAAGTATGGGTACGTCACCTGTGAGCTCCACGCTGGCCGAGCTGCGCGGCCGCCTGACCGAGCTGATGTTCAACGACCAGCGCAGGCTCCGCCGCCGCATCGAAGGCGCCCGCAAGATCAAGGACGCCGCCGCGCTGGAGTCCGCCACCGGAGAGATCGCCGCCGACGTGGCCGCCGCCGAGCAGCGGGTCGAGCGCCGCCGCGCCGCGGTCCCGCGCATCGGCTATCCCGAGCAGCTGCCGGTCAGCGCCCGCCGCGAGGACCTGCTCGCCGCCATCCGGGACAACCAGGTGGTGATCGTCGCGGGCGAGACCGGCTCCGGCAAGACCACCCAGATCCCCAAGATGTGCCTGGAGCTCGGGCGGGGCGTGCAGGGCGTCATCGGGCACACCCAGCCGCGCCGCATCGCCGCGCGCACCGTCGCCGAGCGGGTCGCCGAGGAGCTCGGCACCGAGCTCGGCGAGGCCGTCGGCTACCAGGTCCGGTTCACCGAGCGGGCGGGCGAGTCCACGCTGGTGAAGCTGATGACCGACGGCATCCTGCTGGCCGAGATCCAGCGGGACCGGCTGCTGCGCCGCTACGACACGCTCATCATCGACGAGGCGCACGAGCGCAGCCTCAACATCGACTTCATCCTGGGCTACCTCAGGCAGCTGCTGCCGCGCCGTCCCGACCTCAAGGTCATCATCACCTCGGCGACGATCGACCCGGAGCGGTTCTCGCGGCACTTCGGCGACGCGCCGATCGTGGAGGTCTCCGGCCGCACCTACCCGGTCGAGGTGCGCTACCGGCCGCTGGTGGAGGAGTCCGCGGACCCCGACGAGCCCGTCGTCGAGCGCGACCAGGTGCAGGCCATCTGCGACGCCGTCGACGAGCTCGGCGCCGAGAGCGGCGGGGACGTGCTGGTGTTCCTCAGCGGGGAGCGGGAGATCCGCGACACCGCCGACGCCCTCGAACAGCTCAAGCTGCGCAACACCGAGGTGCTGCCGCTGTACGCGCGGCTCTCGGCCGCCGAGCAGCACCGCGCGTTCCAGCCGCACACCGGCAGGCGCATCGTGCTGGCCACCAACGTCGCCGAGACCTCGCTGACGGTGCCCGGCATCAAGTACGTCATCGACCCCGGCACGGCGCGCATCTCCCGCTACAGCTTCCGCACCAAGGTGCAGCGGCTGCCGATCGAACCCGTCTCGCAGGCCTCGGCGAACCAGCGCAAGGGCCGCTGCGGCCGCGTGTCGGAGGGCATCTGCGTCCGGCTGTACTCCGAGCAGGACTTCGAATCCCGCCCGGAGTTCACCGATCCGGAGATCCTGCGCACCAACCTCGCCTCGGTGATCCTCCAGATGACCTCGCTGGGGCTGGGCGACGTGGCGGAGTTCCCGTTCCTGGAGCCGCCGGACCGCCGCCAGATCACCGACGGCGTGAACCTGCTGCACGAGCTCGGCGCGCTGGAGGCGGCGGGCGCGGACGAGCGGCGTCGGCTCACCCCGATCGGGCGCACCCTCGCGCAGCTGCCGATCGATCCGAGGCTGGCGCGGATGGTGCTGGCCGCCGAGAGCAACGGCTGCCTGCACGAGACCCTCGTCATCGCCTCGGCGCTGTCCATCCAGGACCCGAGGGAACGCCCGGCCGAGCACCAGCAGGCGGCGGCCGAGAAGCACGGCCGGTTCACGGACGAGAGCTCCGACTTCCTGGCCTTCCTGAACCTGTGGAACCACCTGCGCGAGCAGCAGCGCGAGCTCTCCTCGAACCAGTTCCGCAAGCGGTGCAAGGCGGAATTCCTCAACCACCTGCGGGTGCGGGAGTGGCAGGACCTCTACGCCCAGCTGCGGCAGCTGGTGAAGTCGCTGGACATGTCGCTCAACGACAACCCGGCCGCGCCCGAGCTGGTGCACCGCTCGTTGCTGGCGGGGCTGCTCTCGCACGTCGGGCTCAAGGACGTGGAGAAGAAGTCCGAGCGCTCCGGGCCCCGCCAGCGCGGCGCCGGCGAGTACCTGGGCGCGCGCGGCGCCAAGTTCGCGATCTTCCCCGGCTCGGCGCTGTTCAAGAAGCAGCCCCGGTTCGTGGTCGCGGCCGAACTGGTGGAGACCTCCCGGCTGTGGGCCCGGGTGAACGCCCGCGTCGAACCGGAGTGGGTCGAGCAGCTGGCCGGGCACCTGGTCAAGCGCGCCTACAGCGAGCCGCACTGGGAGAAGAACCGCGCCGCCGTGGTGGCGAAGGAGAAGGTCACGCTCTACGGCGTGCCGCTGGTCGCCGAGCGCAAGGTGAACTACGGCAGGGTGGACCCGGAGCTGTGCCGGGAGCTGTTCATCCGGCACGCCCTGGTCGAGGGCGACTGGGACACCCACCACCGCTTCTTCCACGACAACCGCGCGCTGCTGGCCGAGGTGGAGGACCTGGAGGAGCGCGCCCGCCGCCGCGACATCCTGGTCGACGACGAGACGCTGTTCGAGTTCTACGACCAGCGACTCGGCGCCGAGGTCGTCTCCGGCAGGCACTTCGACACCTGGTGGAAGCGGACCCGCCGCGAGCAGCCGGACCTGCTGCACTTCGAGAAGTCCATGCTCATCAACCGGGAGTCGGCCCGGGTCACCGACCACGACTACCCGGACGCCTGGCAGCAGGGCGGGCACCGGCTGGAGCTGACCTACCAGTTCGAGCCGGGCTCGGACGCCGACGGCGTCACCGCGCACCTGCCGCTGGCTGTGCTCAACCAGCTGGAGCCCACCGGCTTCGACTGGCAGATCCCGGGCCTGCGCGAGGAACTCGTCATCGCGATGATCAAATCGCTGCCGAAGACCCTGCGCCGCAACTTCGTCCCGGTGCCCGATCACGCGAAGGCCGCGCTGTCCCGGATGCCCGCGCTGGAGGGGGAGCTGGCGGACGCGCTGGCCGAGGTGCTCAAGCGGATGACCGGCGTGACCGTGCCGCCCGGTTCGTTCGACCCGGACGCGCTGCCGGAGCACCTCAAGATGACCTTCCGCGTGATCGACGGGAAGGGCGCGAAGCTCGCCGAGTCCAAGGACCTCGACGCCCTCAAGCAGCGGCTCCGCCCGAAGCTGCGCGCGGAGATCTCCGCCGCCGCGGGCACGGTGGAGCGGGCCGGGCTCAGCTCGTGGAGCTTCGGGGAGCTGCCGCGCACCTTCGAGCGGGAGCGCGGCGGCAACGCGGTGAAGGCCTACCCGTCCCTGGTGGACGAGGGCGATTCGGTCGCGGTCCGGATGTTCGACACCGAGGCCGAGCAGCGCCGCGCGCTCTGGGACGGCACCCGCCGGCTGCTGCTGCTCAACCTGCCCTCGCCCGTGAAGTCCTTGCAGCGCGGCATGAACGCGCGGACGAGGGTGGTCCTCGGCACCGCGCCGCACGGCGACCTCGGGGCGCTGCTCGCGGACTGCCTGACCTGCGCGGTGGACAAGCTCGTCGCCGACGCGGGCGGGCCGGTGTGGAGCCAGGACGGGTTCGCCGCGCTGCAGGAGAAGGTGCGCGCCGGGCTCGGCCCGGTCACGGCCGACACCACCGCGAAGGTCGAGAAGGTGCTCACCGCCGCGCAGCAGGCCCGCACCGCGCTGGCGGACCGCAGGAGCGGGATGCCCGCGGACTCGCTGGCCGACGTCTCCGAGCAGCTCGACGGGCTGCTGCGCCCCGGTTTCGTGACCGAGGCGGGCTGGGAGCGGCTGCCGGACGTGGCGCGCTACCTGCGGGCGGTGGAGCAGCGGCTGGAGAAGGTGCAGCACCACCCGCAGCGGGACCGGCAGTGGCTGGCGGAGATCCGCGACGTGCGGGACCGCTACCAGGACCTGCTGGACGAGGTCCCCGAGGGCCGTGCGCCGAGCGCGGCGCTGCTGGAGGTCGGCTGGATGATCGAGGAGTTCCGCGTCTCGCTGTTCGCGCAGTCGCTGGGCACCCCGCGCCCCGTCTCGGCGAAGCGGATCCACCGCGCCCTGGACAAGGCCGCGCGCTGACCGCCGGTCACGTGGCGGGGGAGACCGTCAGCCCGAGGGCGCCGGGGCCGGCGTGCGCGCCGATGATCGCGCTGGTCTCCGCGACGACGATCCGGCGGACCTGGGGGAGCTGGTTGCGCAGCTGACCGGCGACCTCCTGGGCGCGCTCGGCGTACTGGAAGTGCTCGATGCCGACGTCCACCGGACCGTCCCCGGCGCGGGCGACGGCCTGCTGGACCGCCTTCTTCAGCGCGCGTTCCGGTCCGAGCCCCTTCACCAGCGGTTCCAGCACGCCTTCGCGCAGCACCAGCACGGGCTTGATGGACAGCGCCTGGCCGAAGAACGCCTGCGCCCGGCCGACCCGGCCGCTGCGGCGCAGGTACTCCAGGGTGTCCACGTAGATCATCTGGGTGGTGCTGCGCAACCGCTTGTCCAGCACGCCGAGCACGCCCTGGGTGCTGGCTCCCGCGGCGGCGGCCTCGGCCGCCGCGATCACGGGGAAGCCCATGCCGAGCCCGCACAGCCGGGAATCCACCACGAACACCGGCAGGTTCACCTCCTCGGCCGCGCTGCGAGCGGAGGCGCAGGTCTGGGAGAGGCCGTCGGAGATGTGCACCGAGATGATCGACTCCGCGCCGGAGGCGGCCGCGTCGTGGTAGTTCCAGAAGAACGCCGGCGGCGGTGGGGGCGAGGTCTCCACCGGAGTTCCCTCGCGCATCGCCTGCGCGAGTTCCTCGTGCGGCACGCGGCGCTCGTCGTCCTCTCGCTCGCCGATCTTCAGTTCCAGCTGGATGACGCAGATCCTGAGCTGCTCGGCGACGTCGGTGGGGATCGAGGCGGTGGAGTCCGTCACGATGGCGACGTGATGGTTCATGGCGTGCAGGCTAGCGCCGGATGAAAGTTTTCAGATCATGCCGGGTCGGCCCGGTCCGGATTTCGCGACGAGGCGGCCGAGGGCGTCGCCGCGGACGTGAGTACCGTCACCGGAGGGCGTGTTCCACCCCTGGCTACCGGCAAGTAACATCGGGGGGTGGTTGGCGTCACTGTGCCACCGGCACTGTCTCATGGCAAGGTCGAACTCCTCCGGTAGCGGGGCGATCGCGCCGACCGGAACCCGCGCGAGCAGCGCGGCAGCAAGCTAAGCCACCCGAAGTCCGCAGGAGGTCGAAGAGGACCCATGAACATCGTCGTCCTGGTGAAGCAGGTGCCCGACACGTGGTCCGAGCGCAAGCTCAAAGACTCCGACCACACGCTCGACCGCGAGTCGGCGGACGCCGTGCTGGATGAGATCAACGAACGTGCGGTGGAAGAGGCGCTGCTGATCAAGGAGGCCCAGGGCGGCGAGGTCACCGTCGTGGCGATGGGTCCGGATCGCGCCACCGACGCCATCCGCAAGGCGCTCTCGATGGGTGCGGACAAGGCCGTGCACCTGTCCGACGAGGCGCTCGCCGGGTCCGACGCGGTCTCCACCGCGAAGGCCCTCGCGAAGGTCATCGGCACCGTCGACTCCGTCGACCTGGTGCTCGCGGGCAACGAGGCCACCGACGGCCGCGTCGGCGCCGTGCCCGCGATGCTGGCCGAGCTGCTGGACCTGCCGCAGCTGACCTACGCGCGCAAGGTCACCACCGACGGCTCCACGATCAGCATCGAGCGGGAGACCGACGCGGGCATCATCACCCTGGAGGCGAACCTGCCCGCCGTCGTCTCGGTCACCGAGAAGATCAACGAGCCGAGGTACCCGTCCTTCAAGGGCATCATGGCCGCCAAGAAGAAGCCGGTTTCCGCGCTCAGCCTGGCCGACGCCGGGATCGACGCCTCCGAGGTCGGCCTCGCCGGTTCCGGGTCGCAGGTCGTCGAGTCGGCGCCGCGGCCGCCCAAGGAAGCCGGTCAGCGCGTGAACGACGAAGGCGACGGCGGCACCAGGGTCGTGGAGTTCCTGGCCGGTCAGAAGCTCGTCTGAGTCACAGGTTCGCGAGGAGGAATAGACATGTCCGAGGTCCTGGTCCTCGTCGACCACTCCGGCGGCGAGGTCAAGAAGGTCACGCTGGAACTGCTCACCGCGGCGCGCCGCCTCGGCGAGCCGTCGGCCGTCGTCGTCGGTGAGCCCGGTGAGGCCGCCAAGCTGACCGAGGTGCTGGCGTCCTACGGCGCCGAGAAGGTGTACGCGGCGGAGTCCGCCGACGTCGCCTCGTACCTCGTCACGCCCGCCGTCAACGCGCTCGCCGCGCTGGTCGGTTCGGCTTCCCCGGCCGCCGTGCTGGTACCGGGTTCGATCGACGGCAAGGAGGTCGCGGGCCGCCTGGCGGTGCGCCTCGGCTCCGGGCTGCTGTCCGAGGTCGTCGACATCGACGGCGACGGCGTCGGTTCGCACTCGCTGTTCGGCGGCACCTACAACGCCAAGGCCAAGGTCACCACCGGCACGCCGGTCGTGACGGTGCTGCCGGGCAGCGTCGAGGCCGAGCAGGCCTCCGGCGCCGGTGCCCAGGAGACCGTCGAGGTCCCCGCGGTCGACGGAGCGAAGAACGCCAAGGTCACCGGCGTGCAGCCCGCCGAGGCCGGGGACCGCCCCGAGCTAACCGAGGCCTCCGTGGTCGTCTCCGGTGGCCGCGGCGTCGGTTCGGCCGAGTCGTTCGACGTGGTCGAGAAGCTGGCCGACTCGCTCGGTGCCGCGGTCGGCGCTTCGCGCGCCGCCGTCGACTCCGGCTACTACCCGCACCAGTTCCAGGTCGGGCAGACCGGCAAGACCGTGTCGCCGCAGCTCTACATCGCGCTGGGGATCTCCGGCGCGATCCAGCACCGCGCCGGGATGCAGACCTCGAAGACGATCGTCGCCGTCAACAAGGACGCCGAGGCGCCGATCTTCGAGATCGCCGACTTCGGCGTGGTCGGCGACCTGTTCAAGGTCGCCCCGCAGCTGACCGACGAGGTCGCCAAGCGCAAGGGATGAGCCCCCGCGCGAACGGGCCGCACCCCCTGGCGGGGTGCGGCCCGTTCGTCGTTCGGGGCGGGTCGCCCGGCCGCGAACCTCGCCGCGGGGTCCGGTGGAGCCGCCGAGCGGCGACCCGCCCGCACCGCCGCTCCGTCGCCCGGCAGGCCGAGGGAGGTCAGCCCCGCGCCTCGTCGCGGCCCCGGCAGGCGAGCTTGTCGGCCCGCTCGTTCTCGGGGTGGCCGCTGTGGCCCTTCACCCAGTTCCACTCGACCTGGCCGTGCCGCCGCACCTCGGCGTCCAGGCGCTGCCACAGCTCCGCGTTCTTCACCGGCTGCTTCGCGGCCGTCTTCCAGCCGTTGCGCTTCCAGCCCCGCATCCACTCCGAGATGCCCTTGAGCACGTAGGTGCTGTCGCTGAACACCCGCACGTGCGGCAGCGGCCGGTTCAGCGCCGCCAGACCCTCGATGACGGCGGTGAGCTCCATCTTGTTGTTCGTGGTGGCGGGATCACCGCCGTGGAGCTCGCGCTCGTGGTCGCCGTAGCGCAGCACCACGCCCCAGCCGCCCGGACCGGGGTTGCCGCTGCACGCGCCGTCGGTGAACAGCTCCACGAGCTTCTCGTCTGCAGGCTCTGACATCGGGCCAACCTAGCTGGCCGCCTCGGGCCCGGCCCGCGTCGGGGCGCGCCCCCGTGGAGGCCCGCGCCCGGACTCGGAGACCGGCGGAGCCGACGCCGACGGCGGGCGGGTGAGCACGTCCGGGCGGGTGCGCGCGGCCGGGACGGGTGATCGGGCACCGGTGGTCCGGCACCGGGCGTTCACCGGAAGCTCTCGCCGCGGGTCCTCGGTCGATCCGCCGCGCTCCGAGCGCACGGCGACACACCTGCCGCGCGCCGGAGACGCGGCTGCTCGCCAGCGCCGCGCCCGCCGGAGCGACCACCCCCGGCGGGGCCCACCGCTCACCGCTGGTGGCCAGGTGCGCGCCGACCGCGGCTGCTCCTCCCGCGTTCCGCGTCCTCCGGCGCCCGGCACGGCCGCGAAACCCTCGATCGGACAGGGCCGATCGGTGGACCCGGGTGGACTCGCACCGGGGTGGAGGTTGCAGGCTCTGCTGGTGACCGTCGACGACGAGACCCCCGGAACGGCCGCCTCCACCAGCGCGCTGTGGAGCCCGCAGCGGCGGAGCTTCACCCTCGGGCTGATCCTCGTCATCACCCTCGCCGCCTTCGAGGCGATGGGCATCGGGACCGCGCTGCCGACGATCGTGCGCGAGTGGGACGCCGAGCAGTGGTACTCGTGGCCGTTCACGATCTTCATGGCGGCCAGCGCCATCGGCACCGTGGTCGCGGGCCGGATCAGCGACCGGCGCGGGCCAGCCGTCCCGCTGCTGGCCGCGATGCCGACCTTCGCCGCCGGGCTGGTGCTCGCCGGGATCGCCCCCGGCATGACCGCGCTGCTCGTGGCCCGCGCGCTGCAGGGCCTCGGTGCCGGAGCGCAGATCGTCGCGCTCTACGTGCTCATCGCCCGCGTCTACCCGGAGCGCGACCGGCCCGCCGCGTTCGGCGCGCTCTCGGCGGCCTGGGTGGTGCCCGCGCTGGTGGGGCCGCTGATCGCCGGGGCGCTGACCGAGCACGTGGGATGGCGCTGGGTGTTCCTCGGGCTCGCCCCGCTCATGGTCGTCGGGGCGCTGCTGCTGGTGCCCTCGGTGCGCAGGCTCGGCGCCGGGGGCGGGAGCGACGGGCCGGCCTCGCCGCGGCTGCCGCTCGCGGCGCTCGGCGCGGCCGGCGGCGCGGTCGGGTTGAACTGGGGCGCCCAGCAGGTCTCCGGCAGCGGTTCGGTGACCTGGCCGGTGCTGCTCGCCGGGGCCGCGGGCCTGCTGCTGCTCGTGCCGTCGCTGCGGGTGCTGCTGCCGCGTGGCACCGGCACCGCACGACCCGGCATCCCCGCCATGGTGTTCTCCCGGGGGCTGCTGGCCGGGGTGTTCTTCGCCGCCCAGGCGTTCGTGCCGCTGACGCTGTCCGTGGTGCACGGGTACTCGCCCACCGCGGCCGGCATTCCGCTCACCGTCGGCTCCCTGGGGTGGAGCGTCGGGGCGCTGTGGCAGAGCCGCCGCCCCGAGGTGCGCCGCGAGCTCGTGGTCACCGCCGCGCTGGTGCTGGTGGCCGTGGCCGTCGCCGGTCTGGTGCTCATCGCGCCCGCGCGGGGCCCCGCGTGGGTGGTGTTCCTGCTGTGGTCGATCGGCGGGGCCGGAATGGGCATCGGCATCGCCAGCACCTCGGTGCGGGTCCTGTCGCTGTCCGAACCCGGGCAGCGCGGCTTCCACTCCTCGGCGCTGCAGATCTCCGACATGCTCGGGCAGGCGCTGCTCGTCGGCCTCGGCGGCGTGGTGGTGGCGGCGCTGGCCGGTCCCGGGTCTCCCACCCGGGGGGTGGTGGTGTTGAACCTGGTCCTGGCCGCGATGGCGCTGCTCGGCGCCCTCCGGGTGCACCGCAGCGGCCGCGCCGGTGGCTGAACCGGGCGCGGTGGCGCTGCATTACCCTGGGGCGGCGATGACTTACCTCGACCACGCCGCCACGACGCCCATGCGGGCCACCGCGGTCGCGGCGATGAGCGAGGCGTTGGCCCGGCTGGGCAACGCCTCGTCCCTGCACACCTCGGGCCGCCGGGCCCGCCGCGCGGCGGAGGAGTCCCGCGAGAGCATCGCGGCGGCCCTCGGCGCCCGGCCCTCCGAGGTGCTGTTCACCGGCGGCGGCACCGAGAGCGACAACCTGGCGGTCAAGGGCATCTACTGGGCCCGCCGCGCCGAGGACCCCGCGCGCCGCCGGGTGCTCGCCTCCGCCGTGGAGCACCACGCGGTGCTCGACACCGTGGAATGGCTCGTCGAGCACGAGGGCGCCGAGGTCACCTGGCTGCCCGTCGACGAGCACGGCCGCGTCCTCCCCGAAGCCCTCGACGAGGCGCTGCGCCGCGCGCCGGAGGACGTCGCGCTGGTCAGCGTGATGTGGGCCAACAACGAGGTCGGCACCGTCAACCCGATCCCCGAGCTCGCCGCCGTCGCCGAGCGCTACGGCGTCCCGCTGCACACCGACGCGGTGCAGGCCGTGGAGACCGTGCCCGTCGACTTCGCCGCCTCCGGCGCCGCCGCGCTCACCATGACCGCCCACAAGGTCGGCGGGCCCTACGGCTCCGGCGCGCTGCTGCTCGCCCGCGACGTCGCCTGCACCCCGCTGCTGCACGGCGGCGGCCAGGAGCGCGAGGTCCGCTCCGGCACCCTCGACGTCCCCGGCGTGATCGGCCTCGCCAGCGCGACGGCCGAGGCCGTCCGGCTGCGCCCCGGCCACGTCCCGGCGGTCGCCGCGCTGCGCGACGAGCTCATCGCCGGGGTGCGCGCCGCCGTGCCCGACGCCGTCCTCAACGGCGATCCCGAGCTCGGCGTCGACGGCCCGGTCCCGGCGCGGCTGCCCGGCAACGCGCACTTCACCTTCCCCGGTTGCGAAGGCGACAGCCTGCTCATGCTGCTCGACGCGCAGGGCATCGAGTGCTCCACGGGGTCGGCCTGCACCGCCGGGGTCGCCGAACCCAGCCACGTGCTGCTGGCGATGGGCGCCGAACCGGGGGACGCCCGCGGCTCGCTGCGGTTCTCCCTCGGGCACGACTCCACCGCCGCCGACGTGCGCGCCCTGACCGGGGCCATCGGCCCGGTGGTGGACCGAGCCCGCAACGCCGGGCTGACCGGACTGCGCCGGGCCGCGGCCTCGGCGCCCGCGACGGAGGTGTGAGCAGTGCGAGTACTGGCCGCCATGAGCGGGGGCGTGGATTCCGCGGTCGCCGCCGCCCGAGCCGTCGACGCCGGGCACGACGTCACCGGTGTGCACCTGGCGCTGTCGGCGAAGCCCGGCACGCTGCGCACCGGGGCGCGGGGCTGCTGCACCGTCGAGGACTCGCACGACGCGCGCCGCGCCGCCGACATCCTCGGGATCCCGTTCTACGTCTGGGACTTCGCCGAGCGCTTCACCGAGGAGGTCATCGAGACCTTCGTCGGGGAGTACGCCGCCGGCCGCACCCCGAACCCCTGCCTCACCTGCAACGAGAAGATCAAGTTCGAGGCGCTGCTGGAGAAGGCGATCGCCCTCGGCTTCGACGCCGTGTGCACCGGGCACTACGCCCGCCTCGTCGTCCGCGACGGCGTGCCCGAGCTCCGGCGCAGCCGCGACGAGGGCAAGGACCAGTCCTACGTGCTCGCCTCGCTCACCGCCGAGCAGTTGCGGCACTCCTTGTTCCCGCTCGGCGACTCGCACAAGAGCGAGGTCCGGGAGGAGGCCGAGCGGCGCGAGCTCGCCGTCGCCCGCAAGCCCGACAGCCACGACATCTGCTTCATCCCCGACGGCGACACCCGGGCCTTCCTGGAGAAGAAGCTCGGCCAGAGCCCCGGCAAGCTCGTCGACGCCGACAGCGGGGCCGTGCTCGGCGAGCACACCGGGGTGCACGGGTTCACCGTCGGCCAGCGCAAGGGGCTCGGCATCGACGCTCCCGCCGCGGACGGGAAGCCGCGGTACGTGCTGTCGCTGGAACCCGTGTCCGGGACGGTCAAGGTCGGCTCCGCCTCGTCGCTCGGGGTGACCGGGATCTCCGCCCGGCGGGTCATCTGGCCCTCCGAGCGGCCGTTGGCCGGGGAGACCGAGTGCGTCGTGCAGGTCCGGGCGCACGGGGGGACCGCCTCCGCCGTGGCCTCCGTCGCCGAGGACGGACTGCGGGTGGAGCTGTCCTCGCCGCTGCGGGGAGTCGCCCCCGGGCAGGCGATCGTGCTGTACCAGCCCGCTGCGGAGGGGGACCTCGTGCTGGGCAGCGGGTTGATCTCCGCCACCCGGTGACGGGCCTGCCCGCTCCGGCCGGCCGCGTCGCCGGCGGCGTGCTTCCACCGCTGGTGACGCGCGGCGGACCGCCTCGGCGGACGCGGACCGCCGCGCGGCCGGGTCAGCGGGTCCTGAGGACCGCTTCCAGCTCGTCCAGGGCTCCCCGGGCCTGGGAGTAGCCGAAGACGTAGAGGTTCTTGAACGGCACCGCCCGGGACTCCCGGACCACCGGGAGGTTCTGGTAGGGGGCCTGGTCCAGCAGCGCCCGCATCGCCTGGTCCACCGAGCCGTCGGGGTTCGTCTGGTACAGCAGGACGTCGGTGTCGTTGAGAGCGCCCAGCTGCTCGTAGGACTGCTCCACCGCGCTGCCCGTCCTGCCCTCCGCCGCGGTGCCGAAGCGGCAGCCCGCCTCCGCCAGGACCACGCCGCTCCACGAGTCGGGCAGGCACAGGTTCCAGCTGCCGGACTTGAACGAGGCCACCAGGTTGAAGCGGGTGCGCCGCAGCGCGGGCGCGTAGGTCTCGCGGATGTCCGCGGCCCGCGCCAGGTACTCGTCCCGGAGGCGGTGCATCTGCTCCGGGCGGTTCACGATCTCCGCGGCCCGCAGGGCCATCTCCTGCCACTCGCCGGACACCCGGGAGGTCAGGATCACCGTCGGCGCGATGCCGCTGAGCTGCTCGTAGGTGCTGCCGCCGCTGAGCGTGAACGCGCTGTTGCCGATGATCAGGTCGGGGCGCACGGACAGCACCCGCTCGAACTCCGGCTGGTAGCCGCCCACCCGGGGCAGCGAGCGGTAGGCCTCCAGGTGTTCGGTGGGCATCCAGTCGTCCAGGCCGTCCACCGTGGCCGCCGGGCGCACTCCCACGTCCAGCAGCGCGATCGTCGCGTACTGGTCCAGGCACACGACCCGCCGCGGCTGCGCCGGGATCCGCACGGGGCCCAGGTGCGAGTCCACGGTGCGGGTCGGGCCCTCGGGCCGGGCGGCGCCGCCTCCCGCGCACCCCGCGGCGCCGAGCACGGCGAGCGCCGAGGCGGCCTGCAGCAACCCGCGGCGGGACAGCGCGGAAGACCCGGACGGCAGGGGCATGGGAACTCCTTCACAGGATCGGTACCGCCCGAGCGGGTGACACCGAAAGGCGGAATGCATGGTTAGCCTAACCTATGGTGCGGATCCCACCTGGCGCTCCGCCCGACCGCGCAGCCGATAATGGTCGGGTGAGTGACGCAGCGTGGAACCCCGGGATCGCGACCGCCCTCGGATCGATGCCGGGCACGGACCCGGTGGAGGCGGCCCGCGTCGTGCTCGGCGAACTGCCCGAGCTGATGCCCTTCCCCGAACTCCCCGCTCGCGGCGTCGGCGCCGACGTGCTCGGCCGGACGGCGGGTCTGCTCGTCGACCTCGCCGTGGAGGTCGTCCCCTCCGGCTACCGCGTAGCCGGACGGCCCGGCCGCGACCACCGGAGGGCGCTGGACCTGCTGCGCTGGGACCTGGACGCGGTGGAGCAGGCCGTGGCCGAGACCGGGCCGCCCCGCGCGGTGAAGGTGCAGGCCGCGGGCCCGTGGACGCTGGCGGCGGGGATCGAGCTGGAGCGCGGTCACCGGGTGCTCACCGACCCGGGCGCGCTGCGCGACTTCGCCGCCTCGCTCGTCGAAGGGCTCCGCGCGCACGTCGCGCAGGTGGCCGCGCGCACCGGCGCGCCCGTGGTGGTGCAGCTCGACGAGCCGACGCTGCCCGCCGTCCTCGCCGGGGGCCTGCCCACCCCGTCCGGCTACGGGCAGGTCCCCGCGGTGCCGGGACTGGAGGCGCAGCGGCTGCTGGGTGAGGTGATCGAGCCGCTGGCGGCCGTCTCCGGCAGCCCGGTCGTGGTGCACTGCTGCGCCCCGCGCCCCCCGGTCCGGCTGCTGCGGCAGGCGGGCGCGGGAGCGGTGGCGCTGGACGCCACCCGGCTCGGTTCGGTCTCCGGTGACTTCGCCGACGAGCTCGGCGAGGCGTGGGAGGAGGGCACCCGGCTGCTGCTCGGGCTGGTGCCGAGCACCGATCCGCCCGGACGCCCGGATCCGCGCGACCTGGCCCGGCCGGGCCTGGAACTGGCCGCCCGGCTGGGCTTCGGGCCGCGGACGCTGCTGGAGCGCGCGGCGGTGAGCCCGACCTGCGGCCTGGCCGGGGCCTCCCCGGCGTGGGTTCGCCGGGCGCTGGCGGTGGCCGGTGAGGTGCTCGAGGTGTTCGGCGAGGCGGCAGCGCGCTGAGGCGGCGGACGGGCCGGGACATCTTCAAGATCATGTTTTCCCGTTCGGTCCCCGCCGCCGCGGCGGCGGTGGTAAGAAACCAGGCGTGTCGATGACCGGGGAAGTCGAGCGCTTCGGGTGGGTGCACCGCAGCACCGTCCAGGACGCCGCCTGCCTCACCTTCGTCCGCGGCACCGATCTCGACGAGCTCGCGCGGCGCTGCGGCGCGATCACCGAGCACGCGCGGGTGCTCGATTTCGACGAGTACTGCGAGGAGGCCTACGCCCACCAGGACCGCTACCCGGTGATCGGGCTGCGCTCGGTGGGCGGGTGGACCCTGATCGCCGAGGACGGCGGGTTCCAGGGCAGCAGGCCCGAGGTGCTGCGCCGGGTCAGCCACCGCACGGAGGCGGTGTCGGCGTTCTGGAACGTCAACGCCCTCACCCAGTTCGCGCACGCCGCGCACGGCGAGGTGCGCACCAGCTTCGAGGCGCTGATGCCGACCTTCCGCCAGGGCACCCGGCCGGACGGGCTGGAGGAGCTGCGCGCCGGGCTGCCCTGGCCGGGCGCCGAACCGGGGGAGCGGGGCGCGAACACCGTCGACCTGATGCTCGCGCTGGCCGCCCGGGTCACCGGCGAGCCGCTGACCCCCGAGTGGTTCGAGGGCGACTTCACCACTTACCCGGTCGCGGCCTGGCCGGCGGACCTGCCGGGATCGGCCGAGGCGCTGCTCGACGAGGTCGGCCTGGACCAGGTCGGCATCCGGCTCGCCACCGACGGCACCGGGGCGGAGCTGCTGGAGCTGGTGCGGCGAGCGGGGCCCGATCGCTGCCGGCGGGCCGCGGCGAGGCTGGCCCGGCACGTGCTCGACGTCACCGCTGGGCACGACCAGCCCGTCGTCGGCGAGACGCTGCGCGCTCTGGAGCGCGGTGCGGCGCTGGACGGCACCGCGATCGGGGAGGTCGTCCGGCTCCGCAACTGGGAGCTGCACCGCGCCCCCGCGACCAGCCGGGAGCGCGCCCGGGTGCGGGCGCTGGAGGTGCTGCGGCAGGCGACCAACCCGGATCCGCTCACCGGCCTGCTGGGCGCCCTGGCCGAGGCGGGCCGGCTGCGGATCGAGCGCCGCGACCTCACCGACCTGGTCACCGCCGCCCTGACCTGACCTCCCCCCGGCGACGGGCGGACCGGGAGCCGGGGAGCGATCCGCTCGATCCGCCCCGGCGGCCCGACCCGGCCCGGCACAATGGGCGGCATGGTGAAGTTCTTCCGCCGCCGCGGCGAGCGAGGCGCTCCGGACGCGGGCGGGGCCGACGTGACCGTCGTGGCGCGGGAGCGGGCCGAGGCGTTCTGGCGGCGCTGGGACGAGCTGCTGCCGGAGGTGGCCGCCGCGCTCGGTGAGGGCTCGCCGCAGCGGGTGGACCACGACCTCGCGACCGCCGTCGCGGGCGTGCACCCGGAGCTGACCTTCGCGGTGGAGCGGGGGGAGCGCACGCCCTACGCGCTGGTGCTGAGCGGGCAGGCGAACCCCGAGGTCCGGCCCTACACCGACGCCTGGCTGGCCGCCGCGCCGCGCGGCGACTCGCTGTTCGAGTTCCACGACGCGGTCCCGCCGGTGCCGGATCCGACGAAGGTGACGGTGAACCTGCGCGGGGAGCGCTACCCGCTGTCCGAGGTGCGGGTCCACGCGCAGGTCGACGAGGCCGAGGGCCTGGTCGACGTCGCGGTGTACCACCCGTCCTTCGAGGGCATGGAGTCCGCGGCTCGCGCCGCGCTGACCTTCCTGCCGCTGGACGCCGCCCTCGGCGAGCGGCTCGCGGCGGACCGGCTCGGCCGGGTGGAGACCGCCGACCGGGAACCGGCGGGAGCGGTGGGGCTGCTGGAGTTCCGGGAGCTGGTGCGCGAGGTCGCGGCTGGCGCGCCGGGCGACGCCGGGTGATCATGCGCGCCACCCGTCCCGGCGGTTCCCGGCCGGTCGGTCGCGCACGGTGACCCCGGCTCGGCCGGGGGTGAGGTGATCCGCGCGCGCTGTCGGGGGCGCTGGTTAGGCTTCGGGGCGTGAGCAGCACGAACCGCGCCGGTGCGGCCCCCGGCGAACAGACCGAGCCCGCCCCCGCCGAACCGCCGGACGAGGAACTCCCCGGTGATCCCGCCGCCGAGCGGGCGGAGGGCGTGGAGGACGTGCCCGCCGAGGTGCGGGAGCGCTACCTGGCGCTGGCCGAGGAGGTCCGCGGCCACCAGTTCCGCTACTACGTGCTCGACTCGCCGACGATCGCCGACGCCGAGTTCGACGAGCTGTTCGCCGAACTCCAGCGCATCGAGGCCGACCACCCCGCGCTGCGCGGCCCGGACTCGCCGACCCAGGTGGTCGGCGGCACCTTCTCCACCGAGTTCACCGCCGTGGACCACCTGGAGCGGATGCTCAGCCTGGACAACGCCTTCGACACCGAGGAGTTCCGGGCCTGGGTGGACCGGGTGGAGCGGGAGGTCGGCTCCGACGCCCACTACCTGTGCGAGCTCAAGATCGACGGGTTGGCCATCAACCTGCTCTACCGGGACGGGAGGCTGGAGCGGGCGCTCACGCGCGGCGACGGGCGCACCGGTGAGGACGTGACCCTCAACGTCCGCACCATGGGGGACGTGCCGACCGAGCTGCGGGGCAGCGAGGAGTACCCGGTGCCGCACCTGGTCGAGGTGCGCGGCGAGGTGTTCTTCCGCGTCGAGGAGTTCGCCGAGCTCAACGCCGCCCTGGTCGACGCGGGCAAGTCGCCGTTCGCGAACCCGCGCAACGCCGCCGCCGGATCGCTGCGCCAGAAGGACCCGAGGGTCACCCGCAGGCGCCCGCTGCGGCTGATCTGCCACGGCCTCGGCAGGCGCGAGGGCTTCGAACCGAGCAGGCAGTCGGAGTCCTACGCCGCCCTGAAGTCCTGGGGCCTGCCGGTCTCCCGGCACACCCGGGTGCTGTCCGAGGTGGACGAGATCGTGCGGCACATCCAGTACTGGGGCGAGAACCGGGACACCGCCGAGCACGAGATCGACGGCGTGGTGGTCAAGGTCGACGAGGTCCCGCTGCAGCGCAGGCTCGGCACCACCTCGCGCGCGCCGCGCTGGTCGATCGCCTACAAGTACCCGCCGGAGCAGGCCACCACGACCCTGCGCGACATCAAGGTGAACGTCGGCCGCACCGGCCGCGTGACGCCGTACGCCGAGATGGAGCCGGTGAAGGTCGCCGGGTCCACCGTCTCGATGGCCACCCTGCACAACGCCGACGAGGTGCGGCGCAAGGGCGTGCTCATCGGGGATCGCGTGGTGATCCGCAAGGCGGGCGACGTGATCCCCGAGGTGCTGGGCCCCGTCGTCGACGTCCGCGACGGCCGGGAGCGCGAGTTCGTGATGCCGACCGAGTGCCCGGAGTGCGGCGCGACCCTGCGCAGGCAGAAGGAGGGCGACGTCGACATCCGCTGCCCGAACTCCCGCTCCTGCCCGGCGCAGCTGCGCGAGCGGCTGTTCCACCTGGCCGGGCGCGGGGCCTTCGACATCGAGGCGATGGGTTACGAGTCGGCGGTGGCGCTGCTGTCCTCCGGGGTGCTGGTCGACGAGGGCGACGTGTTCGACCTCGACGAGGACCAGCTGCTGGAGACGGACCTGTTCCGCACCAAGGAGGGCAACCTCTCCGCGAACGGCGCCAAGCTGCTCAAGAACCTGGCCGCCGCCAGGCGGAAACCGCTGTGGCGGGTGCTGGTGGCGCTGTCGATCCGGCACGTCGGCCCCACCGCGGCGCAGGCGCTGGCCCGGGAGTTCGGCTCGCTGGAGCGCATCGAGGAAGCGGCCGAGGACGACATCGCGGCCGTCGACGGGGTCGGCCCCACCATCGCCACCGCGGTCCGCGAGTGGTTCGAGGTGGACTGGCACCGCGAGGTGGTGCGCAAGTGGCGCGCGGCCGGGGTCCGGATGGCCGATGAGCGGGACGAGTCGGTGCCGCGCACGCTGGCCGGGTTGTCCGTCGTGGTCACCGGTTCGCTGGAGAGCTACTCCCGGGACGAGGCCAAGGAGTTCATCATGGCCCGCGGCGGCCGGGCGGCGGGCTCGGTCTCCAAGAAGACCGCCTTCGTCGTCGTCGGCGACGCGCCGGGCTCCAAGTACGACAAGGCCGTGCAGCTCAAGGTCCCGGTGCTGGACGAGCGGGGATTCCGGGTGCTGCTGGAGCAGGGGCCGGAGGCCGCGGCCGAGGCGGCGCTGGACACCGGCGCGGACGCGGCGGGCTGACCCCGGCGCCACCGGTCACCGGGGAGGGCGCGCCGGCGATCCGCCGGGTGCGCCCGGGCGGTCGCGCGGCGGCCGGGGAGGGCGGCCGGGGAGCTGAGTCGTCCGGACTCCTCGCCGACGAGGGTCACCTCGCCGCGGACGACGCCTGCGCGACGCGGTGACCCGGGTGTCCGGCACCGAGGTGCCGATGGCGGCCCGGGGCGCGGAGCCGCGCGCCGTCACCGCATCCGGCCGGACGAGTCGTTCGCGGCTCAGCGGCCAGCACGAGCGGGGAGTTCCGGACGGCGGCGGTGGATCCGGGAGCTGGTGCGCGACCGGGCGACCGAGCGGCCGCCGGGCGGTCCCGGGGGCCCGGACTCCACGACCGCGCTCCGGCGCCTCCGCCTGGCGCTGGGCTTCCGGCGCGAACCGCCGCTGGATCGCGGCCCGCCGGAGCGGTCCCGCGCGACCCGTCGCCGGCGCGCCGATCCGGGCGCCGCGAGATCAGCCGTCGAGGACGACCGAGACGATGCCCGCCAGGTGCGCGAGGCGGGCGACCTCGGCGGCGCGGAACATGGGGCCGCCGGGGCGTCCGGCGAGCAGCACGCGGTCCGGCTTGCCGATCGGGGTGGCGGCGAGCTCGGTTCCCAGCTCCTGCCAGGTCTCCGGCACCCAGCCCTCATCACCGTCCAGGATGGTGGCGCGCGGCAGCGGTAACCAGGGCAGTTCGAGGTAGCCCTGCTGCGGGGCGGAGGAGCTGGCGGCCAGCTGCTCGGCGCCGCCGGAGTGGTGGCCGAACACGATCGCCCAACCCGAACGAATGATCTTGGGAACGCCTTCGGCGAAGATCTGCAACCCGTTGCCCGGCTCGGCGGCGATGTCCTCGACCAGCTCCAGCTCGCGGTGGGTGTCGAGCACGCCCGCGTAGGGCCGGACCGCGTCGACCTCGACGCCGTCCACGGACTCCGCGGCGGTGATCAGGACGTCCGGCAGGCGACCCGACGGCAGTTCCACCACCAGGTCGTCGATCGCCACGTCCCCGCCACGTTCGACGACGTTGACGCTGAGGATGTCGGCGCCGATCTCGCCCAGCGCGGTGGCCACCGCGCCGAGCACGCCCGGACGGTCCGGTATCTGCACCCGGATCAGGAAGGACACCGGACTCCACGCCTCCAGCTTCGTGCGCGGCACCTCGCCGTCCGCGCTCCCCGCGCCGCACGGCCGCACGCGGAGGCCACCGTGCGCCCGGCAGGCGGGGCAAATTGTGGCAGATCCCGCAGCCTATCGGTGAGACCGGCGTTCGTGTAGTGGAATGCGCTGGAGGTTCTTCCGGTCGCCCAGCGTGACCGGCGGGGCGGCGCCCGCACCGCGGCGCGCGGGAGCCCGGCCGCGCCGGGTGACCGGACCCGCACCCACCGCGCGCGGCCCTCGTTCGCCCCCCGGACCGGCTGCGACGAGTCCGCCATAGACTGAGGGCAACCGTGATACCGGACATGACCAGGGAGCCTTCGTAGTGTCCAAGATCTCCCGCGACGAGGTCGCGCACCTCGCCGGCCTGGCCAGGCTGGCGGTCACCGAACAGGAGCTCGACACGTTCGCCGGGCAGCTCGACGTCATCCTGGAGTCGGTGGCGAGGGTGGGTGAGGTCGCCGCCGGGGACATCCCGCCGACCTCCCACGCGGTCCCGGTGACGAACGTGTTCCGCGACGACGTGGTGCGGCCCAGCCTGCCGCGCGAGGCCGCGCTCGACGGCGCGCCCGCGGCCGAGGACAACCGGTTCCGCGTGCCGCGGATCCTGAGCGAGGAGGCGTGATGACCCAGACCGCGACCGGCGGCGACCCGGCCCTGACCGGCCTGACCGCCGCGGCCCTCGCCGACCGCCTCGCCTCCGGCGAGGTGACCTCGGTGCAGGCCACCCAGGCCCACCTGGACCGCATCGCGGCCGTGGACGGCGAGGTGCACTCCTTCCTGCACGTCGACGCCGAGGGGGCGCTGGCCGCCGCCCGGAAGGCCGACGAGGACCGCGCCGCGGGCGGGGCCGCCTCGCCGCTGGCCGGGGTGCCGCTGGCGCTCAAGGACGTCTTCGCCACCAGCGACATGCCCACCACCTGCGGCTCCAAGATGCTGGAGGGCTGGCGGCCGCCGTACGACGCGACGGTGACCCGGCGGCTGCGCGAGGCGGGCGTGGTCATCCTCGGCAAGACCAACATGGACGAGTTCGCGATGGGCTCCTCCACGGAGAACTCCGCCTACGGCCCGACCCGCAACCCGTGGGACACCGGTCGCATCCCCGGCGGCTCCGGCGGCGGCTCCTCCGCCGCGCTGGCCGCGTTCGAGGCGCCGCTGGCGATCGGCACCGACACCGGCGGATCCATCCGCCAGCCGGGCGCCGTCACCGGGACGGTCGGCGTGAAGCCGACCTACGGCGGGGTGTCCCGCTACGGCCTGGTGGCGTTCTCGTCCTCGCTGGACCAGCCCGGCCCCTGCGCGCGCACGGTGCTCGACGCCGCGCTGCTGCACGAGGTGATCGCCGGGCACGACCCGATGGACTCCACCTCGATCAGCTCGCCGGTCCCGCCGGTGGTGGCCGCCGCGCGCGAGGGCGCCGCCGGTGACCTCACCGGGGTGCGGGTGGGCGTGGTCCGCGAGTTCGCCGGGGACGGCTACCAGCCGGGCGTGGAGCGCTCCTTCCGCGCCGCCGTCGAGCAGCTCGCGAAGCTGGGCGCGGAGGTCGTCGAGGTCTCCTGCCCTCACTTCGAGTACGCGATGGGCGCCTACTACCTGATCGCGCCCAGCGAGTGCTCCTCGAACCTGGCCCGGTTCGACGCGATGCGCTTCGGCCTGCGCGTCGGCGACGACGGCGACCGCAGCGCCGAGGAGGTCATGTCGCTGACCCGCGAGGCCGGGTTCGGCCCCGAGGTGAAGCGGCGCATCATGCTCGGCACCTACGCGCTGTCCTCGGGTTACTACGACGCCTACTACGGCCAGGCGCAGAAGGTGCGGACGCTGATCACCCGCGACTTCGCCGCCGCGTTCGAGCAGGTGGACGTGCTGGTTTCGCCGACGACGCCGACCACGGCGTTCGAGATCGGCGAGCGCACCGACGACCCGCTGGCCATGTACCTGGCGGACCTGTGCACCATCCCGTCGAACCTGGCGGGCAACGCCGCCATGAGCGTCCCCAGTGGACTGTCCGATGAGGACGGTCTTCCGGTGGGGTTGCAGATCATGGCCCCCGCGCTGGCCGACGACCGGCTCTACCGGGTCGGCGCGGCCTACGAGACCGCCCGCGAGGCCGCCCAGGGCGGCCCGCTGCTCGACCGTGTCCCCGCCCTGGAGGTTGCGTGATGAAGATGAGCCCGAAGATCAAGGCACTGATCCAGCTCGCGTCGGTGGTCTCCGCGGCGGTCGGGCTGCGCACGAGCCTGCGCGAGGCGCGGGCGAACGAGGACCGCCTCGCGATGGCCGACTCGATCATCACCGCGCTGGGGCTGATCACCGGCACCGCGCTGGCGATCCGCGCGCTGCGCAAGGGGGAGGACGGCAAGTGACCGCGGTCGCCGAGATCATGGACTACGAGGAGGTCCTGGAGCGGTTCGACCCGGTCCTCGGCCTCGAGGTGCACGTGGAGCTGTCCACGGCCACCAAGATGTTCTGCGGCTGCGCCAACGTGTTCGGCTCCGAGCCGAACACGCAGGTGTGCCCCGTCTGCCTGGGCCTGCCGGGCGCGCTGCCGGTCGTCAACGGCAAGGCGGTGGAGTCGGCGATCCGCATCGGGCTGGCGCTGAACTGCCAGGTCGCCGAGTGGTGCCGGTTCGCGCGGAAGAACTACTTCTACCCGGACATGCCGAAGAACTTCCAGACCTCGCAGTACGACGAGCCGATCGTCTTCGACGGTCACCTCGACGTGGTGCTCGACGACGGTGAGGTCTTCCGCGTCGACATCGAGCGGGCGCACATGGAGGAGGACACCGGCAAGTCGCTGCACGTCGGCGGTGCCACCGGCCGCATCCACGGTGCCGAGCACTCGCTGCTGGACTACAACCGGGCGGGCGTGCCGCTGGTGGAGATCGTCACCAAGCCGATCGTCGGCGCGGGGGAGCGCGCGCCCGAGGTGGCGCGGGCCTACGTGGCCGCGCTGCGCGATCTGCTGCGCTCGCTGGACGTCTCCGACGTGCGGATGGACCAGGGGTCGCTGCGCTGCGACGCCAACGTCTCGCTGATGCCGAAGGGCTCGGCGGAGTTCGGCACCCGCACCGAGACGAAGAACGTCAACTCGCTGCGCAGCGTGGAGCGCGCCGTGCGCTACGAGATGCGCAGGCACGCCGCGGTCCTCACCTCCGGCGGCGAGATCCTCCAGGAGACCCGGCACTTCGACGAGTCGACCGCGTCGACCTCGGCGGGCCGCAAGAAGGAGACCTCCGAGGACTACCGGTACTTCCCGGAGCCGGACCTGGTGCCGATCGCGCCCTCCCGGGAGTGGGTCGAGGAGCTGTCCCGCACCCTGCCGGAGCTGCCCTGGGAGCGCCGCAAGCGCGCTCAGGAGGACTGGAATCTCTCCGACGAGGAGCTGCGCGACCTGGTCAACGCCGGGGCGCTCGACCTGGTCGCGGCCACCGTGGACGCCGGGGCGCCGCCCGCCGAGGCCCGCTCCTGGTGGGTGGCCTACCTGTCGCAGCAGGCCAACACCCGGGGCGTCGAGCTCACCGGGCTGGCGATCACCCCGGCCCAGCTGGCGCGGGTGATCGCGCTGGTGACCGAGGGCAAGCTGACGAACAAGCTCGCCCGCCAGGTCGTCGACGGCGTGCTCGAGGGCCGGGGCGAGCCCGACGAGGTGGTCGCCGCGCAGGGGCTGGAGGTCGTCTCGGACGACTCGGCGCTGCAAGCGGCGATCGACGACGCGCTGGCCGCGCAGCCGGACGTGGCGGACAAGATCCGCGGCGGCAAGGTGCAGGCGGCGGGCGCCGTCGTCGGCGCGGTCATGAAGGCCACCAGGGGGAAGGCCGACGCCAAGCGCGTCCGCGAGCTCGTCCTCGCCGCCTGCGGCCAGTGATCCGGTGCGCTGCTCGTCCCGCCCGGCGGGACGGGTGGCGGAACCGCGGCGGCTTCCTCGCCGCGGGCTCCCGTTCCGCTGCGCGCGTCCGATGCGCGGCTGAGGGGGTGTCCTCGCGGGGAAGCCGCTGAGCACCCGCGGCGGTGCGGGCCGCGCCCGCTGGTCGCCGCTCAGCGGTTCCGCGCACGAGGTGGTGCTGGTCAGTCGGGGTCGCCGTACTCGCCGAACCAGTGGGCGAGGCGGCCCCTGCGGCTCACGGCGCGGAGCCTGCGCTCGGTCGCGGCGCGGGAGCGGGCGTTCGTCATGATCAGCAGCTCGTCGCCGGAGCTGAGCCGGGTGGCGGGCTCCGGCACGAACGACCGGCCGGCGCGGATGATCAGCGTGATGGCGCTCGGTTCCGGCAGCCGCAGCTCGCGCAGCATCACGTAGTGCAGCTGCGAGCCCGGCGGGACGGCCACCGTGAGCAGCTCGGCGTCCAGCACGTCCAGCGGTGCCACCTCGACCTGGATCTCCCGCGCCGCGTCCGCCCGCACCAGCCCGAGCAGGCGCGCCAGCCGCATCAGTCCCGGCCCCTGCACCAGCGTGAACACGGCGACCAGCACGAAGACCACGTTCAGCACGCGGTCGCTGCCGGGCACGCCCGCCACCACCGGGAAGGTGGCCAGCACGATCGGCACCGCGCCGCGCAGGCCCGCCCAGGACATGAACAGCTGCTCCCGCAGCGGTACCCGGAACGGCGTCAGCGCCAGCAGCACCGAGACCGGCCGCGCCACCAGCAGCAGCACCAGACCGACGAGCAGGGCGGGCAGCAGTTCCGGCACCAGCTCGTGCGGGGTGATCAACAGGCCGAGCAGCACGAACAACCCGATCTGCGCCAGCCAGCCCAGCCCCTCCGCGAAGGAGCGCAACGAGGCCCGGTGCGGCAGGCCGGAGTTGCCCAGCACCAGGCCGGACAGGAACGCGGCCAGGAACCCGGACCCGCCCAGCGCTCCCGCCGCGGCGAACGCGACCACGCCGAACCCGAACATCGCCAGCGGGTACAGGCCGGAGGCGGGCAGGTCGATCCGGCGCAGCAGCCACACCCCGCAGCGGCCCAGCAGGAGCCCGGAGACCGTGCCGACCGCGAGCTGGTAGAGCACGTCGCCGGTCAGCTCCCACGGATCGAACTCCAGCGGGACCGAGCTGAACAGCAGCACCAGGATCACGGTCGGCGCGTCGTTGAGCCCGGACTCCGCCTCCAGCATCCCGGCCACCCGCCGGGGCAGCGGGAGGGTGCGCAGCACGGAGAAGACCGCCGCCGCGTCCGTGGAGGACACGATCGCGCCGAGCAGCAGCGCCGCCTGCCACGGCAGCCCGATGAGCAGGTGCGCGCCCGCGGCGGTCACGGCCACGCTCACCGCCACCCCGAGCGTCGCCAGCACCCCGCTGGGCGCCAGCAGCGGGCGCACGTCGGCCCAGCGCGTGGTGAGCCCGCCCTCGACGAGGATCACCGCCAGCGCGGCCGTGCCGAGGTTCTGCGCGAGCTGGGCGTCGTCGAAGCGCAACCCGAGCCCGTCCTCGCCGATCGCCACGCCCACCGCGAGGAACAGCAGCAGCGCGGGCAGCCCGAACCGGGTGGCGGCGCGGATCGCGACGATGCCGGCCAGCAGCACCAGCCCGCCCGCCAGCAGCGCCGCGTAGAGCTGCGGCAGCGTCATTCCCATCCCCCCGGCCGCCGGGACGCCCGGCGGCGCGTCCTCAGTGGACCACGCAGGGGCCGCCGGCGTCGTCCGGCGCGCGCGAGCAGCGGGGGGAGCTCAGTCCTTGCCGCTCTCGCCCGAGGGCGGTTCGATGCGCAGCACGCGGTCGTCGCTGGGGACCGGGACGCCGCCCGCCTTGTTCGCCGTGCCCAGCCACAGCAGGCCGTCCGGGCCTCGGGAGGCGGCGGAGAAGCGGCCGTAGGTGCCCTCCATGACCTTGGAGGGCTGGCCGGTGAAGCCGCCGCCCGGGCCGGGGCTGAGCGAGTACAGCGCGGCCGCGTCGGTCAGCGCCACCACCACCGCGGTCCCGCTCGCCGCGCAGCCCGACACCCCGGGCCGGTCCGGCCAGCTCCAGGCCGGGCCGCCGAGCGTCCCGCCGAACTCCAGCCGGTGCAGCGCGTCCCGGTCGCCGCCGCGATCGGTGAGCCAGTAACCGCCGGTGCCGACGGCACCGCACAACCCGCCGGGGTCCGACACGCCCGACACCACCACCCGCGAGGACGGGTCCGGGTTGCCCGGCGCCGGCGCGCCGAAGCCGTCGATGCGCAGCACCTTGCCCGCCAGCGAACCCGGATCGGCCGCGCCGGAGCGGCTCCCGGCGTCGCCGGTGGCGACCAGCAGCGCGCCCCGGCCGTCGTCGAGCAGCGCTCCCGCGTTGCCGGAGCCGCCCTTCGGGATGCCGGTGAGCACCGGTTTCGGGTTGTCGCCCGGCGCGATCCGCAGCACCCGGTTCTCACCCGAGGTGCTCGCGTAGGCGTAGACGAGCTCGTCCTCCTGGTAGCTAGGGGAGAGCGCGAGCCCGGTGAGCCCGCCCCCGGCGGAGGCGTCCACGGAGATGCGGGCGATCTCCACCGGATCGGCGCCCTGCTCGACCCGCAGGATCCGGCCGGTGGTGCGCTCGCCGACGAGCGCGCCCTGCCCGTCGGGCAGCACCGCGATGGCGCCGACCGGGTCCAGGCAGGTCGCCACGACCGCCGGGTCCGGGTCGACGCAGCCGACCGGTCGCGTCGGCGGCTGCTCCGTCGGCTGACCCGGCTCGGGCGGGGGCGGCGGCGGTTGCTCGACGGACGGCTGCGGCCCGGCCTGCGGCTCCAGCGAGGGCTGGTCGCGCCACGCCCCGGGGTGCTCGTCCGGGAACTGCGCGCAGCCGCTGAGCACCAGCGCCCCGGCGGCCAGCAGCGCCCCCGCCCGCGCGCGCGGGCGCCGGGGGAGTCGGGTGCTGCGGTGGGCTGCCACGCGGCGAGCCTAGCGGCCGTGCCGTGAACCTCCGGTGAGCACCCGAACGGCCGCCCGGCGGTGTCGCCGCGCGGACGGCGGGGCGCGCGGACCGGCCTCCGCGTTCGGTCGTCGGCGACCGAATGCAGCAATTCCGGGTGAGCCACGGGCCGGGCACCGGGACGCGGGCGGCGCCGCGGTTCGCGGCCGAGCGCGGTCCCGAACCGCTCCCGCCTCGCGATCCCGCGTCCGGTGCCTGCGCAAACGATGAATTCGCGGCTCGTTCGGGGGAGAACCGGAGCGTTCTGCCGAATGCCGGAACGGCGAGATCTCCGGCGAACAGGGGGAAGAAGACCTTCACTCGAAAGGGTCGCTTCCCCGGTGTGCGATGCCTTAGCCTTCACCGCCGTGACCAATCACGACGACCGCCCGGGCAGCGCGAGCGGAAACCGCGACGACCGCGCGCGACGCGGCGGCAACGAGCCTGCCGAGGGACCGACGGGAACCCAGGGCCTCGGCGTGCGGGACTACGACTACTACGACGACGCCGCCTACGACGCGCCCACCTCGGTGGTGGACCGCAGGGACGACTTCTACGAGGACATCGACACCCGCAAGCCGTTCGGCTGGAACGCCGGGGCCGACCTCGGCCTGCTGGCGTTGCGCCTGGTGATCGGCGGCATCTTCGCCGTTCACGGCGCGCAGAAGTTGTTCGGCGTCCTCGGCGGCCCCGGCCCGGAGACCTTCGCCCGGACCCTCTCCGAGGCCGGGTTCCAGCAGGCCTCGGTGCTCTCGCTGGTGACCGGCGGGACCGAGCTCGGGGCGGGCGTCCTGCTCGTGCTGGGCCTGTTCACCCCGCTGGCCGCCGCGGGCATCGTCGGCGTGATGGCCAGCGCCGTCGTGTCGATGAAGCTGCCCGGGCCGTTCTTCGACCAGGAGGGCGGTTACGAGTTCCAGGTCGTGATCGTCGCCGCCGCGCTGTGCCTGATGTTCGCCGGACCCGGCCGGGTCGCGCTGGACAACGGGCGGGCCTGGTTCCGGCACCCGCTGGTGACCGGGTTCAGCTGCCTGCTCATCGCGGGCGGGGCCTCGGCCGCGGTGCTGATCCTGCTGCGCTCCTGACGGAACGCGTTCCCGGCTCAGGCCCGATTCCCGGCGGGACGCGGGCGGCCCCGGACCCGCCGGGCCCGCCCGCGTCCGCTCACCGGGAACGGATCACGGGGAGACGTCGCGGACCGCGCCGTACGAGGCCGAGGTCGCCAGCCGCGCGTAGGCGCGCAGCGCGGTGCTCACCGTCCGCTGCCTGCCGACCGGCTGCCACGGGTGCTCGGAGCTCTCCATCTTGGCGCGCCGCTCGGCCAGCACGTCCGGCTCCACCAGCAGCTGCAGGCTGCGCTCCCGGACGGAGATGCGGATCTGGTCGCCGTCCTGCACCAGCCCGATCGCCCCGCGCCCGGCGGCTTCCGGGGAGATGTGGCCGATGGACAGCCCGGAGGAGCCGCCGGAGAAGCGGCCGTCGGTGATCAGCGCGCACTGCTTGCCCAGGCCGGAGCCCTTGAGGAACGCGGTCGGGTGCAGCATCTCCTGCATCCCGGGGCCGCCCGCCGGGCCCTCGTAGCGGATCACCAGCACGTCGCCCGGCTCGATCTTCTTCTGCAGGATCGCGGCGACCGCCTGCTCCTGGCTCTCCAGCACCCGCGCCGGGCCCTGGAACTCCCAGAGCTCCTCCTCGACGCCCGCCGTCTTGACGACGGCGCCCTCCTCGGCGAGGTTGCCGCGCAGCACGGCCAGGCCGCCGTCGGCGGTGTAGGCGTGCTCGAAGTCGCGGATGCAGCCGCCCGCCGCGTCCGTGTCCAGGGAGGACCAGCGGTTCTCGGTGGAGAAGGCCTGCGTGGTGCGCACCCCGCCCGGGGCCGCGTGGAACAGGTCCAGCGCCTCCTGCGACGGGGACTCGCCCCGCACGTCCCAGCGCGACAGCCACTCGGTGAGGCTGGCGCTGTGCACCGAGGAGACGTCGCGGTGCAGCAGCTCCGCGCGGTCCAGCTCGCCCATGATCGCCGAGATGCCGCCCGCCCGGTGGACGTCCTCCATGTGGTAGTCGGAGTTCGGCGCGACCTTCGACAGGCAGGGCACCTGGCGGCTGATGCGCTCGATGTCCGCGAGCTTGAAGTCGATCTCGCCCTCGCGGGCGGCGGCCAGCGTGTGCAGCACCGTGTTCGTGGAGCCGCCCATCGCCATGTCCAGGGCCATCGCGTTCTCGAAGGCCTTCTTGTTCGCCACCGAGCGCGGCAGCACGGACTCGTCGTCCTCCTGGTACCAGCGCTTCGAGATCCGCACGACGGTGCGCCCGGCCTCCTCGAACAGGGCCCGGCGGGCGGCGTGCGTGGCCAGCGTGGAGCCGTTGCCCGGCAGCGCCAGGCCCAGCGCCTCGGTGAGGCAGTTCATCGAGTTCGCGGTGAACATGCCCGAGCAGGACCCGCAGGTCGGGCAGGCCGAGCGCTCGACCTCGCTGAGCCCGTCGTCGTCGACGGCGGCGTTGGCCGAGGCGGAGATCGTGGTGATCAGGTCGGTCGGCGCCTGCGCGACGCCCTCGACGACCACGGCCTTGCCGGCCTCCATCGGCCCGCCGGAGACGAACACGGTCGGCACGTTGAGCCGCATCGCGGCGTTGAGCATCCCCGGCGTGATCTTGTCGCAGTTCGAGATGCACACCAGCGCGTCGGCCTGGTGCGCGTTGACCATGTACTCCACCGAGTCCGAGATGATCTCGCGCGAGGGCAGCGAGTAGAGCATCCCGCTGTGGCCCATCGCGATGCCGTCGTCCACCGCGATCGTGTGGAACTCCCGGGGGACGCCACCGGTCTCGCGGATCGTCTCGGCCACCACGTCGCCGAGATCGCGGAGGTGCACGTGACCGGGCACGAACTGGGTGTAGGAGTTGGCGATGGCCACGATCGGCTTGCCGAAGTCGTCGTCGGTCATGCCGGTGGCACGCCACAGCGAACGGGCGCCTGCGGCGTTCCGTCCGTGCGTGGTGGTGCGGGAGCGCAGCTGGGGCATGGTCCTTCTCGATCTCTCGCTGGAGTCCGCGCCGGGCGCGGCGGACTGCGTCCACCTCGTGAGTGGGGGACGTGTGCGGTGCCCCCGACGCTACTCCTGCCCGCCCGCGTCCGGCCCGACCGGTGCGAGGTCCCCGGCTCGGATCAGCTCTCGGGGCGCGCGGTGCCGCCGTCCTGACCGGGCTCGTCGGGGGACTCCCCAGCCGCCGCGTCCTCGGACCCGTCCCGCGCCGCCGGGTCGCCCTCGGCCGGGGCCGCGGCGTCCTCGGCCCGCTCCGGGGACCCGGTGTCCTCGGCCCGCTCCGGGGCCGGGGCGGCCTTCGGGTCGGGCAGCCTGCCGCCGCTGAGCTCGGCGAGCCGGGGCACGTCGCGCACCCGGATCGCGGGCAGCACGACCTCGGCTCCCGAGACGAGCACCGCCCGCGCCCAGCGCTTCTCGTCGAGCCGGATCGAGGCCAGCTCGTCCCAGCCGAAGGAGCGCCGCCGGAACAGGCCCCGAGCGGTGATCCGCTCGGCCGTGACCGAGGTCTGCGGGCGCACGATCGCGAAGGTCAGCGCGGCCGGGAGGAGGTAGGTGGGCAGCAGCAGCGGGAACGGCTGGGCGAACGCGATGGGCGTCACGCCGATCGCCACCCCCAGCACGGCCAGCAGCGCGGTGCGGGTGAGGCGGAAGGTGAGCGACTTCGGCAGCTCCTTCGCCCGGCCCGCGGCCCCGGGCGCGCCGGCGGGAGCGGGGGCGGCGGTCTCCGGCGCCGGGCTTCCCGCGGCGTCCGCCCCGGCGGCGTCTCCCGGCTCCTCGCGGGTCGCCGTGCCGGTGCTGCCGTTCTCCTCGCCGGTGCTCACGTCGCGGGTCCCCTCTGCGTCGGCGCGTTCCGAGACCGCCGGGTCCGCGTCCCGGTCCTCGGGACGTCCGCCGGACTCGGGCGGGTGCTCGCTCATCCTCCGATGCTCTCACCCGCGAGAACGCGACCCGCAGCGTGCCGCCGCCCCGCGCCGCGCCGAGAGCGACGTACGCCACACCGCGTTCCGCCGAATGCGCCGGTGATCGCCCTGAGCTGCGCCGACGTCAACCGGAGGGGTGCGCCTGGAGTCCCGGGAGTGTCCATCATCCGGGAAATTCATCCCGCATGGTTTGACCGCGCGGTGTCGGCGGCGTTAACGTCCAGGTCATGCTGCGACTGAACGACATCCTCGTACTTCCCCGGCGCGTCGACGCCTGAGGAAGTCCCGCAGCGTCGACGCGCTCACCCTCGTACGGTCCGCAATGACCGGCGGGGGTTTTTTCGTGCCCAGCTCACCGGCCACCACCGTTCCGACAGAGGCGAACTCGATGACCAGCGCCCACACCAGGCAGAGCCCGGTCCCGGCACCCCCGCCGGGACACCGTCCCAAGCCCGCCCCGCCGCACGACGCCCCGGTGCAGGTCACCGGCGCGCAGTCGCTCGTCCGGTCGCTGGAGTCGGTCGGCGCCGAGATCGTCTTCGGCATCCCGGGCGGGACGATCCTGCCCTCGTACGACCCGCTGCTGGACTCCACGAAGGTCCGGCACGTCCTGGTCCGCCACGAGCAGGGCGGCGGGCACGCGGCCACCGGTTACGCGCAGGCCACCGGCAAGGTCGGCGTCTGCATGGCGACCTCCGGCCCCGGCGCGACGAACCTCGTCACCGCGCTGGCCGACGCGCACATGGACTCCGTCCCGATCGTCGCGATCACCGGCCAGCAGGCCACCAACCTGATCGGCACCGACGCCTTCCAGGAAGCCGACATCTGCGGCATCACGCTGCCGATCACCAAGCACAACTTCCTGGTCACCAAGGCCGAGGACATCCCGCGCACCATCGCCGAGGCGTTCTACATCGCCGCTTCGGGTCGTCCCGGGCCGGTCCTGGTCGACATCCCGAAGGACGTGCAGAACGCGACGACCACGTTCTCCTGGCCGCCGGAGATGAAGCTGCCGGGTTACCGGCCGACCAGCAAGCCGCACGGCAAGCAGGTCCGCGAGGCGGCGAAGCTGATCACCGCTGCCCAGCGGCCGGTGCTCTACGTGGGTGGTGGCGTGCTCAAGGCCGAGGCGACCGAGCAGCTGCGCGCCCTCGCGGAGAACACCGGCATCCCGGTCGTCACCACGCTGATGGCGCGCGGCGCCTTCCCCGACTCGCACCCGCTGCACCTGGGAATGCCCGGGATGCACGGCACGGTCTCGGCGGTCGCGGCGATGCAGCGCTCCGACCTGCTGATCACCCTCGGCGCCCGGTTCGACGACCGCGTCACCGGCCAGCTGTCCTCCTTCGCCGCCGACGCGAAGGTCGTGCACGCCGACATCGACCCGGCGGAGATCTCCAAGAACCGCACCGCGGACGTCCCGATCGTGGGCGACTGCAAGGAGGTCATCGCTGAGCTGATCGACGCCGTGGCCACCGCCACCGCGGACGGCGGCACCGCCGACCTCACGCCGTGGTGGTCCCAGCTGAGCAGCTGGCGGGAGACCTTCCCGCTGGGCTACGAGTGGCCCGCGGACGGCACCCTCTCGCCGGAGTACGTCATCGAGCGGCTCGGCGCGATCGCCGGACCGGACGCGGTCTACTGCGCGGGCGTCGGCCAGCACCAGATGTGGGCCGCCCAGTTCGTGAAGTACGAGAAGCCGCGGACCTGGCTCAACTCGGGCGGCCTCGGCACCATGGGCTACGCGGTGCCCGCCGCGATGGGCGCCAAGGCCGGGATGCCGGAGAGCACGGTCTGGGCCATCGACGGCGACGGCTGCTTCCAGATGACCAACCAGGAACTCGCGACCTGCGCGATCGAGGGACTGCCCATCAAGGTGGCCGTCATCAACAACGGCAACCTGGGTATGGTCCGGCAGTGGCAGAGCCTCTTCTACGCCGAGCGCTACTCACACAGTGACCTCGGCACCCACAAGCACCGCATCCCCGACTTCAAGCTGCTCGCCGAGGCGCTGGGCTGCGCGGGCCTGCGGTGCGAGTCCCGGGAGGACGTCGACAGCGTCATCCAGCGGGCCATGGAGATCGACGACCGACCCGTCGTGATCGACTTCGTGGTGGGCGAGGACGCGCAGGTGTGGCCGATGGTGGCCGCGGGCACCGGCAACGACGAGATCATGGCGGCACGCGGCATTCGCCCGCTGTTCGAGGAGGACGAAGGATGATCAGCCCTGTTCTCGCGGTGGGCCTGGTCCACCGCACCGCAGGGGGCCGTGCCGCGAGCCAGCCGCGATCAGTCCGGGCGCGGGCGACCGAGCGGGACACGACCCCATCCACGACTCGCGGAGAGGCGGGACTGCCATGAGCCGACACACGCTCAGCGTGCTGGTGGAGAACGTCCCGGGCGCGCTGGCCCGCGTCTCGGGGTTGTTCTCGCGCCGCAGCTTCAACATCGAGTCGCTGGCCGTGGGGCCGACCGAGCACCCGGAGATCTCCCGGATGACGATCGTCGTCGCCGTCAGCGACCAGCCCCTCGAACAGGTCACCAAGCAGCTCAACAAGCTGGTCAACGTGATCAAGATCGTGGAGCTGGAACCGGACGCCGCCGTGCAGCGCGAGCTGCTGCTGGTGAAGGTCCGCGCGGACGCCTCGGTGCGCAGTCAGGTGCTGGAGACCGTCCAGCTGTTCCGGGCCAAGGTCGTCGACGTCTCCCCGGAGGCGCTGACGGTCGAGGCCACCGGCGACGGCGAGAAGCTCAACGCCCTGCTGCGGATGCTGGAGCCCTACGGTATCCGGGAGATGGTGCAGTCCGGGGCCATCGCCATCGGGCGCGGCCCCCGCTCCATCACCGCCACCGCGGTCCGCTGATCCGGCGCCCCGGCAGCGCCGCCGGGGACGCGCTCCGGCCGAGGCGGGGACCCGCGGCCGGTCCCGCCCGGCCCGGGTCGCCGGGGAAACAAGTCAAGAAGTCCCGAAAGGAACACGGAACCCATCATGGCAACTGAGATCTTCTACGACGCCGACGCCGACCTGAGCATCGTCCAGGGCCGCAAGGTCGCGATCATCGGCTACGGCAGCCAGGGCCACGCCCACGCGCTGAGCCTGCGCGACTCCGGGGTGGACGTGCGCATCGGCCTGCCCGAGTCGTCGAAGTCCCGCGCCAAGGCCGAGGAGGAGGGCCTGCGCGTGCTGACCCCGGCCGAGGCCTCCGCCGAAGCCGACCTGATCATGATCCTGGCGCCCGACACCAAGCAGCGCGAGATCTACGCCAACGACGTCGCGCCGAACCTCAAGAGCGGCGACGCGATCTTCTTCGGGCACGGCTTCAACATCCGCTACGGCCTGATCCAGCCGCCGTCGGACGTCGACGTCGCGATGGTCGCCCCGAAGGGCCCGGGTCACCTGGTCCGCCGCCAGTTCGTCGACGGCAAGGGCGTGCCGTGCCTGATCGCCATCGAGCAGGACGCCTCCGGCAGCGCGCAGGCGCTGGCGCTGTCCTACGCCGCGGGCATCGGCGGGGCGCGCGCGGGCGTCATCAAGACCACCTTCAAGGAGGAGACCGAGACCGACCTGTTCGGTGAGCAGGCCGTCCTCTGCGGTGGTGCCAGCGCCCTGGTGCAGACCGGGTTCGAGGTGCTCGTCGAGGCCGGTTACCAGCCGGAGATCGCCTACTTCGAGGTGCTGCACGAGCTCAAGCTGATCGTGGACCTGATGTGGGAGGGCGGCATCGCCGGGCAGCGCTACTCCTGCTCGGACACCGCCGAGTACGGCGACCTGACCCGCGGGCCGCGCGTCATCGACGCCCACGTCAAGGAGTCCATGCAGAAGATCCTGGGCGAGATCCAGGACGGCACCTTCGCGAAGGAGTGGGTGGCCGAGGACGAGGCGGGCCGCCCGAACTTCACCAAGCTCCAGCAGGCCGGCAACGACCACCAGATCGAAGAGGTCGGCAAGAAGCTGCGCGCCCTGATGTCCTGGACGAACAAGTGATCACGCACGCGTGAGCTGACTTCCCGCCGCGCCGCCTGATCGGCGGTGCGGTGCGGTCGGAAGGCCCGGCGGTCCTCACGAGGGAACGCCGGGCCTTCGGCGTGCCCGGGGCGGGTTCAGCGCTCCGGTTCCCGGTAGAGCTCGGTCAGCAGCTCCACGGCGGTCTCCGTGGCCGGGTGCGGGTCGTGGCGGCGCCAGACGAGGTGCACCGGCACCGGGTCGGCGTCCCGCACCGGCCGGTAGGTGATCCCGTCGCGGCGGTACTGCGTCGTCGTGCCGTGCGGCGTGATCCCCACGCAGCGCCCGGTGGCGATGGCCGCGAGCCAGTCATCGATGTCCCTGGTGCGCTCCAGCTCGGGGCCCTCGCCCGGCGCCCACAGCTCGGCGGTGGTGGTCCCGGTGCGCCGGTCCACCACCAGCACCCGCTCGCGCACCTCCGCGAGCGACACCGAGCGCCGCCGCGCCCACGGATCGTCGGTGGCCAGCGCGCAGTAGCGGCGCTCGTGGCCGACGATCGCGCTCTCGTAGCGCCGGGAGTCGAAGCCGACCCGGACCACGGCCAGGTCGCAGGCGCCCTCGGCGAGCCCGCCGGTCTGGGTGGCGGTGCGGATCAGGTGCAGCTCGACGTCCGGCTGCCGCCGGGCCCAGCGGCGCTGGAACTCCTTGGTGTGGCGGCCCATCGCGGACCAGGCGTGCCCGATGCGCAGCCGGGTGTGCCCGGTGGTCACCTCCCGCACCAGGTCCTCCGCCTCGGCGAGCAGGTGCCGCGCGCGGGCGAGCACCTGCACGCCCGCCGTCGTGGGGGCGATGTTCCGGCTGGTGCGGTGCAGCAACCGCGCGCCCAGCGCCCGCTCCAGCGAGAGCAGGGTGCGCGAGACCGCCGCCTGCGAGCAGCCCAGCTCGATCGCGGCGTCGGTGAACGTTCCGCTGTCCACGATCGCGACCAGGCACCGCAGGTGCCGCAGCTCCAGTTCCATGACCACAGCGTATGGATGGTCGGGCCGGTGCATTTTGCGGTGCTGGTCCGCGGGGCGATTCTCGTGCCATGACAACGCGAATCGAGGACGTGACCGTCGACACCGCCCGGCGCGGAACCGCACCGGGCGGTCGCGCGACCGGCGTGGCGCTGATGCTCGGCGGCGGTCTGTCCAACCAGGTCGGTGCCGCGCTCGGCGCGCTGGCGTTCCCCGTGCTCGGGCCGGCCGGGGTGGTCGCGGTGCGGCAGTGGGTCGCGGGGGCGGTGCTGCTCGCGGTCGGGCGGCCTCCCTGGCGCGCGCTGACCGCCCGGCAGTGGCGGCCGGTGCTGGGCCTGGCGGCGGTGTTCGCCACCATGAACCTCTCGCTGTACTCCGCGATCGACCGGATCGGCCTCGGTCTCGCGGTCACGCTGGAGTTCCTCGGGCCGCTGGCGGTGGCCCTGGCCGGTTCGCGGCGCGCGCTCGACCTCGGGTGCGCGCTGGTGGCGCTCGGGGCCGTCGGGGTCCTGGCCCGGCCGCAGCCCAGCACCGACTACCTCGGCATCGGCCTGGCCCTGCTGGCCGCGCTGTGCTGGGGCAGTTACGTGCTGCTCAACCGCGCGGTGGGTAGCCGGGTGCCCGGCGTGCAGGGCTCCGCCGCGGCCGCCGGGGTCTCGGCGCTGCTGTACCTGCCGATCGGTGCGGTGGTGCTCTGGCAGCACCCGCCGCACCCGGCCGCCCTCGGCCTGGCGGTCGCCGCCGGGGTGCTGTCCTCGGTGGTCCCGTTCCTCGGCGACCTGCTGGCGCTGCGCAGGGTGCCCGCGCACGTGTTCGGGGTGTTCATGAGCGTGAACCCCGTGCTCGCCGCGCTGGTCGGGCTCGTGGTGCTGGGCCAGCCGCTAGGCTGGCCGGAGTGGACGGCGATCGGGGCGATCGTGGCCGCGAACGCGGTCGCGGTGCTCACCACCCGGGCAGCGGCCGGGAAACCGCCCGGGCGCGGGATCCGCGCAGGCACCCGGCCCGCAACACCCGTTCACGCGATCGAGGAGTCGGCCGGACGGCGGTAGGGTGCCCGGCGTGAGCGAAGAGACCCGCACGACAGTGGACGAACCGGTGGACGACAAGGCGCACATCCGGCACAAGCTGGACTTCACCGACGCGGAGTGGATCACCAGCACCGAGGACGACGACGAGCCCGGCGTGGAGATCGCGTTCGTCGACGGTTACATCGGGATGCGCAACGGCGCGGAGCCCGACGGCCCGGTCCTCGTGTTCACGCCCGAGGAGTGGGACGCCTTCGTCGCCGGGGCCAAGGACGGCGAGTTCGACGAGCCGTGATCGCCCGCCGCGCGAACGGCGCGGCGAGCGAGTCGAACGCCCTCACCGTCCGGCCCGGTGGACCTCCGCGCCCCGGGCACCGGACGGCTCGGCGGGGCTTGGGATGCATCACACCCTTGTGAACGCGTTCTCAATCTCCCGTTAAACTGCCTGATCGTCCGGGCACGACGCTGTGCCCAGCTACGACCGTGATCCCTCTCAATGGAGCGCGCCCGTGACCAACCGTCCTGTCGTCCTGATCGCTGAGAAGCTGGCCCCCTCCGTCCTCGACGCGCTCGGAGAAGAGGTCGAGATCCGCCACGTCGACGGCACGGACCGGCCAGCGCTGCTCGCGGCCGTCGCCGACGCGGACGCGCTGCTGGTCCGCTCCGCGACCAAGGTGGACGCCGAGGTGCTGTCGGCGACGAACAAGCTCAAGGTCGTCGCCCGGGCCGGGGTCGGCCTGGACAACGTCGAGGTGCCCGCCGCCACCGAGCGCGGCGTGATGGTCGTCAACGCGCCCACCTCCAACATCGTCTCCGCCGCCGAGCACGCCATGGCGCTGCTGCTGGCGGTGGCCCGCAACGTCGCCGCCGCGGACGCGAGCCTGCGCGCCGGGGAGTGGAAGCGCAGCTCCTTCAGCGGCGTCGAGCTCAACGGCAAGACCGTCGGCGTCGTCGGCCTCGGCAAGATCGGCCAGCTGTTCGCGCAGCGCGTCGCGGCCTTCGGCACCAAGCTCATCGCCTACGACCCCTACGTCTCGGCCGCGCGCGCCGCGCAGCTGGGCATCGAGCTGGTCAGCCTGGAGGACCTGCTCGCCCGCGCCGACGCGATCTCCATCCACCTGCCCAAGACGGCCGAGACGCTGGGCCTGATCGGTTCGGAGGAGCTCAAGAAGGCCAAGCCCGGGATGCTCGTCGTCAACGCCGCCCGCGGCGGTCTCATCGACGAGGAGGCGCTCGCCGAGGCGATCCGCGGCGGGCACATCGGCGGCGCGGGCATCGACGTCTACAAGTCCGAGCCCACCACCTCCAGCCCGCTGTTCGAGCTGGCCAACGTCGTGGCCACCCCGCACCTGGGCGCCTCCACGGCCGAGGCCCAGGACCGCGCGGGCACCGACGTCGCCCGCTCCGTGCTGCTGGCGCTGCGCGGCGACTTCGTGCCGGACGCGGTGAACGTGCAGGGCGGTGCCGTCGGCGAGGAGGTGCGCCCGTACCTGTCGCTGACCCAGAAGCTCGGTCACCTGCTGGCCGCCGTGCTGGGCAGCACCCCCACCTCGGTGACCGTGGAGGCGCGCGGCGAGCTCGCCTCCGAGGACGTGTCGGTCCTGCAGCTGGCCGCGCTGCGCGGGGTGTTCGCCGGGGCCGTGGACAACCAGGTCACCTTCGTCAACGCCCCGCAGCTGGCCGAGGACCTCGGGGTCGGCGTCGAGGTGAAGACGACCTCGGAGAGCCCGAACCACCGCAGCGTCGTCTCGCTGCGGGCCGCGCTCGCCGACGGCCGCTCCGCGGTCGTCTCGGGCGCGCTGTCGGGCACCGACCTCGTCGAGAAGCTGATCGAGGTCAACGGTCGCCACTTCGACCTGCGCGCCGAGGGCAGCGTCCTGCTGCTGGAGTACCCGGACCGCCCGGGCGTGATGGGCACCGTCGGCACCCTGCTGGGCGAGGTCGGCGTGAACGTCGAGGCCGCCACGGTCAGCCAGACCAAGGAGCGCTCCGACGCGATCATGCTGCTCCGGGTGGACCGCCCGGTCGAGGCGGGCGTGCTGGAGCCGATCGGCGCCGCCGTCGGCGCCCGCACGGTGCGCACCGTCGACTTCGAGTGAGTTCGGCGCCTGGTCGAGGCGCCGCGACAGGGCCGGAAAGGGGCCGTCCGCACTCCTGCGGGCGGCCCCTCCTGACGCCGGGCTCATCGGTCTCACTCGTTCGGGTGTCCCGCCAACCGGGACGCCTCGACCACTTGGTGGGTGCGGCGTGCCTGTCCGCGCGGGCTTGCCGGTAGCCTTCGGCGCAACAGTTCGAGCCCCGCAGGTCGGGGTGGTACTCGGGAGGTGTGTACATGCGGCTCGCTGTGATCCCCGGTGACGGGATCGGGCCGGAGGTGGTGGCCGAGGCGCTCAAGGTCCTCGGTGAGGTCGTTCCCGATACCGAGATCACCCGATACGACCTGGGAGCCGCCCGCTGGCACGCGACCGGTGAGCTGCTGCCCGAGTCGGTGCTCACCGAGCTGCGCCAGCACGACGCGATCCTGCTCGGCGCGGTCGGCGACCCCTCGGTGCCCAGCGGAATCCTCGAACGGGGGCTGCTGCTGCGGTTGCGCTTCGAGCTCGACCACCACGTGAACCTGCGCCCCGCCCGGCTGTACCCCGGGGTCAAGAGCCCCGTCGTCGACCCGGGTGAGATCGACATGGTTGTGGTCCGGGAGGGCACCGAAGGCCCGTACGCCGGCAACGGCGGCCTGCTGCGCAAGGACACCACGCACGAGATCGCCACCGAGGTCAGCCTCAACACGGCGTTCGGCGTGGAGCGGGTCGTGCGGGACGCCTTCGCCCGCGCCGCCTCCCGGCCGCGCAAGCACCTCACGCTGGTGCACAAGACGAACGTGCTCACCCACGCCGGTTCCCTGTGGTCCCGCGTGGTGGAGGAGGTCTCGCTCCAGCACCCCGACGTCACGGTCGCCTACCAGCACGTGGACGCCACGACGATCCACCTGGTCACCGACCCGGGCCGCTTCGACGTGATCGTCACGGACAACCTGTTCGGCGACATCATCACCGACCTGGCCGGCGCGGTCACCGGTGGCATCGGGCTGGCCGCCAGCGGCAACATCGACGCCACCCGCCGGAACCCGAGCATGTTCGAGCCGGTGCACGGCAGCGCCCCGGACATCGCCGGGCACGGCTCGGCGGACCCGACTGCCGCGGTGCTGTCGGTCGCGCTGCTGCTCGACCACGTCGGGCAGACCGAGGCGGCGCGCCGCGTGGAGGCCTCGGTGGCCTTCGACCTGGCGACCCGCGACCACGCGGCGCCGGGCGCGACCTTCGCGGTCGGCGATCGCCTCGCTGCGCTGGTCTCCTCCCGCGAGGTGGCCCAGCAGGCCTGATCTCCCGAGATCCACGACGGGCGTCTCCCCGGTCCGGGGAGGCGCCCGTTCGCGTCCTCCCGGGCCGGGCCCACCGGACAGGCGGGCAGCGTCGCGGAACCGTCCCGGATCGTGGGAGGGCCGGTCCGGGTGGTGGTGGGTGCGCGCGTTGTGGCAGCATTCGGGCGTGGCCACCAGCACCACGATCATTATCGAGCCGCGCGCCGGGTGAACGACTCCGCACCCCCGGCGCGCAGACCTCTCGCATCCGCGGGAGGTCTTTTTCGTGTCCGGCCCCGGTCGGACCGCGGCAGGCGTGAGGACCGAGGACCCGCGACCGACAGGAGAGACCAGTGACCCGCACGACCCCGGCCGGAACCCCCCTGGGCGACGGCTTCCACGTCTACGACACGACGCTGCGCGACGGCGCCCAGCGGGAGGGCATCTCCTACTCGGTCCAGGACAAGATCGCGGTGGCCCGGCTGCTGGACTCGCTCGGCGTCGGGTTCATCGAGGGCGGCTGGCCCGGCGCGCTGCCCAAGGACACCGAGTTCTTCGCCCGCGCGGCCGCCGGGGAGCTCGAACTCCGGCACGCCGCCCTCGTCGCCTTCGGCGCCACCCGCCGCGCGGGCGCGAAGGCGCACGAGGACCCGCAGGTGCAGGCGTTGCTGGCCTCCGGCGCCCCGGTGGTCACCCTGGTCGCCAAGGCCGACCGCAGGCACGTCGAACGCGCGCTGCGCACCTCCGCCGAGGAGAACCGCGCGATGATCGCCGACACCGTCCGGCACCTGGTGGGGGAGGGGCGGCGGGTGTTCGTGGACGCCGAGCACTTCTTCGACGGCTACGCCCACGACCCGGACTGCGCGCTGCGGGTGCTGGAGTCCGCGGTGACCGCGGGCGCCGAGGTGGCGGTGCTGTGCGACACCAACGGCGGGCAGCTGCCCACCGGGCTCGCGGACACCGTGCGGGAGGTGGTGGCGCGCACCGGTTTCCGGGTCGGGATCCACTGCCAGGACGACACCTCCTGCGCGGTCGCCAACACGGTCGCCGCGGTGCAGGCGGGCGCCACCCACGTGCAGTGCACCGCGAACGGGTACGGGGAGCGCGCGGGCAACGCCGACCTGTTCGCGGTGCTGGGCAACCTCGCGACCAAGCTGGAGATGCCGGTGCTGCCGGAGGGCGGACTCGGCGAGCTCACCCGCGTCTCGCACGCGCTCGCCGAGATCGCCAACCTCGCCCCGGACACCCACCAGGCCTACGTGGGCGCCTCCACCTTCGCGCACAAGGCGGGACTGCACGCCAGCGCGATCAAGGTGGATCCGGAGCTCTACAACCACCTCGACCCGGCCGAGGTGGGCAACCGGATGCGGGTGCTGGTCACCGAGATGGCCGGGCGGGCGAGCCTGGAGCTCAAGGGCGCCGAGCTCGGCCTCGACCTGTCCGGGGCGCCGGAAGCGGTGAGCGGCGCGGTGCGCAGGGTCAAGGAGCTGGAGGCGCGCGGGTGGTCCTTCGAGGCCGCCGACGCCTCCCTGGAGCTGCTGCTGCGCCGCGAGCTCAGCGCGGCGGGAGCGGCGGACGCGGAGGCGGCCGTCCCGTTCGAGCTGGAGTCCTACCGGGTGCTGCTGGACCACCGGCCGGACGGCGCCGCCGTCTCGGAGGCCACCGTGAAGGTGCACGTCGCCGGGTCCAGGGTGATCGCCACCGCCGAGGGCAACGGTCCGGTGAACGCGCTGGACGCGGCGCTGCGCGAGGCCCTGGTGCCGCACCTGCCGTGGCTGCGGGAGGTGGCGCTGGTGGACTACAAGGTGCGCATCCTCACCGACGCATCCGGCACCGACGCGGTGACGCGGGTGCTGGTGGAGTCCCGGGACGACCACGAGGAGTGGACCACCGTCGGCGTGCACGGCAGCATCGTCGAGGCGAGCTGGCTCGCGCTGCGCGACGCCCTCGCGTACAAGGCGTTGCGCCGCAAGGCGATCGCGGGCTGACCGGATCCGGGACCGGCCGCCGCGACCGCCTAGGCTTGTCCGGTCCGCCCCGCTCCGGGGCGGGCCGCGAAGCAACCGGGAACGAAAAGAGGTCCGCCGTGCGCCTGGCCCGAGTCGCCCACTCCGACGGGGTGTCGTTCGTCGCGCTGGAACCCGATCCGTCCGCGCCGCAGGAGAAGGTGCTGGCCATCGAGATCGACCAGCACCCGTTCGGCGACCCCACCTTCACCGGGCGCAAGTGGCCGATGGCCGATGTCCGGCTGCTCGCCCCGATCCTGCCCAGCAAGGTGATCTGCGTCGGCAAGAACTACGCCGCGCACGCGCAGGAGATGGGCGGGGAGGCGCCGCGGGACCCGGTCATCTTCATGAAGCCGTCCACCTCGGTCACCAGCCCCAACGCGCCGATCAAGCTGCCGCCGAACTCGGAGCGGGTGGACTACGAGGGCGAGCTGGCCGTCGTCATCGGCCAGCCCTGCAAGGACGTGCCGGAGGCGCGCGGCACCGACGTGGTGCTGGGCTACACGATCGCCAACGACGTCACCGCCCGCGACCAGCAGCAGGCCGACGGGCAGTGGACCCGGGCGAAGGGCTACGACACGTTCTGCCCGCTGGGGCCGTGGATCGACACCGCCGTGGATCCCGCCGACCTCGAGCTGCGCACGGAGCTCGACGGGGAGCTCAAGCAGCGGTCGCGGACCTCGCTGATGCTGCACGACGTCGCGGGCCTGGTCTCCTGGGTCTCGCGGATCATGACGCTGCTGCCCGGTGACGTGATCCTCACCGGCACGCCGGAGGGCGTCGGCCCGGTGAAGTCCGGGCAGAGCGTCTCGGTCTCCATCGACGGCCTCGGCACCCTGACGAACCCGGTGCAGTGACGAACCCGGTGCAGTGACGCGCTCCCCGCGCCGCGGTCGTTCCCGCCCGGCGAGACGTCCCGCCCGCGCGGTCCGGCCGCGCGGGCGGGACGTCGTCACCGCCGGACGGCCGCGCGAGGCGGGCGTTCGCGGAGCGCGCCGTAGGCGAGCAGGTAGGGCGGGATCGCCCGCAGCAGCGGCAGCCGGGTGAGCAGCCGCAGCGGCAGCGGGAGCCTGCCGCTGCCGGAGAAGTCGAGCTCGCCGCGCAGCCCCGGGGCCACCACGTTCCGGTGCAGCACCTGCTGCAATCCCTGGATCAGCACCGTGGTGGGCCAGCGCCGCCGCTGCACGGCCACCACGTGCCGGCGCCGCAGCCGTCCCTCCCGCAGCGGTCCCGCCAGGTGCCGCGCCGCGGCCACCGCGTCCTGCACCGCGAGGTTGATCCCGATCCCGCCGACCGGCGACATCGCGTGCGCCGCGTCCCCGATGCACAGCAGCCCCGGCAGGTGCCACTTGCCGAGCCGGTCCAGCGTGACGTGCAGCAGCTTCACGTCGTCCCAGCCGCCGACCAGCTCGCGCCCGTCGTCGAGCCACGGCGCCATCCGCCGCAGCCGCGCGTTGAAGTCCTCGACCGGCCCGGTGCGGCCCCTCGCGTCGGTGCCCTTCTCGATGACGGACGCGATCTGGTAGTAGTCGCCGCGGTCGATCATCGCGGCGAACGACCGCTCCCGCACCAGCCCGATCAGCCCCGCCGGGTCCCGAGGGCGGCGCGGCACCCGGAACCAGCGCACGTCCATCGGGGTGGGGAAGTCCCGCAGCCCCAGTTCCGGCAGCCGCCGCACGGGTGAGTCCCGCCCGTCGCAGGCGACGGTGAGGTCCGCGCACAGCTCACCGGTGCCGCCGTCCGCGTCCCGGTAGCGCACCCCGCGGACCCGGCCGCCCTCCCGGATCAGCTCGGTCACCTCCGTGCGCATCCGCAGCGCGAACGAGCTCTCGCGCCGCGCCTCGCGGGCGAGCAGGTCCAGCAGGTCCCACTGCGGTACCAGCGCCACGTAGGCGTACTTGATCGGCAGCAGCCGGAAGTCGCCGATGGTGAGGAACCGGCCGTCCGAGCCGACCGGCAGCCGCACCTGCTCCACCTTGCGCTGCGGGAGCGCGGCGAACTCCTCGGCCAGCCCCAGGTCGTCGAGCAGCTGCAGGGTCGTCGGGTGCACGGTGTCGCCCCGGAAGTCCCGCAGGAAGTCGCCGTGCTTCTCCAAGACGGTCACCCGCACGCCGGACCTGGCCAGCAGCAGGCCCAGCACCATCCCCGCCGGGCCACCGCCGATGATGCAGCAGGTCGTGCGCTCCATCGCGATCACTCCCAACCACGGCTCCGCGCGCCGCCGTGCCCTCGGACCAGTATTCAACGGTTGTTGAATAACTTCAGGGTGCTCCCGCCGGACTCGCTGGTCAAGCACCCCTGGCGGCCCGATATGGTGGGCCGGTCATGAGCACGCCAGAGTTCGCCACCCCAGCGCCAGGATCCGCCCCGCTCCCCGGAGGCGCGGCCTCCGGAACCGTGCGAGCGCGGTTCTGCCCCTCGCCCACCGGCACGCCGCACGTCGGACTGATCCGCACCGCCCTCTACAACTGGGCGTTCGCGCGGCACCACGGCGGCACCTTGGTCTTCCGGATCGAGGACACCGACGCCAGCCGCGACAGCCAGGAGTCCTACGACGCGCTGCTCGACGCGCTGCGCTGGCTCGGGCTCGACTGGGACGAAGGTCCCGAGGTCGGCGGCGAGCACGGCCCGTACCGGCAGAGCGAGCGCAAGGAGATCTACGCCGACATCGCCCAGCGCCTGCTGGCCGCCGGCGAGCTCTACGAGGCGTTCTCCACGCCCGAGGAGGTCGAGGCCAGGCACCGCGCCGCCGGCCGCGACCCCAAGCTCGGCTACGACAACTTCGACCGCGACCTCACCGACGAGCAGAAGGCCGCGCACCGCGCCGAAGGCCGCACCCCGGTGCTGCGGCTGCGGATGCCCGAGCACGACATCACGTTCACCGACCTCGTCCGCGGCGAGATCACCTTCCGGGCGGGCACCGTGCCCGACCCGGTGCTGATCCGGGGCAACGGGGACGCGCTCTACACGCTCACGAACCCCGTCGACGACGCGCTGATGAAGATCACTCACGTGCTGCGCGGGGAGGACCTGCTGTCCTCCACGCCGCGCCAGATCGCGCTCTACGAGGCGCTGCGGCGCATCGGCGTCACCGACTTCACCCCCGAGTTCGGCCACCTGCCGTTCGTGATGGGGGAGGGGAACAAGAAGCTCTCCAAGCGCGACCCGCAGGCGGATCTGTTCCACCACCGCGACCGCGGCTTCCTGCCGGAGGGGCTGCTGAACTACCTCGCGCTGCTCGGCTGGTCCATCGCCGACGACCGCGACGTGTTCAGCCTCGACGAGATGGTCGAGGCCTTCGACATCGGCCGGGTCAGCGGCAATCCCGCCCGCTTCGACCAGAAGAAGGCCGACGCGATCAACTCCGCGCACCTGCGGGCGCTGGCGCCGGACGACTTCGTGGGGCGCGTGGTGCCGTACCTCATCGCGGGCGGCGTGCTCGACGCCGAACCCACCGAGCAGCAGCTCACCACCGTGCGGGCCGCCGCCCCGCTCGTGCAGGAGCGGCTCATCGTCCTCTCCGACGCGGTCGGCATGATGCGGTTCCTGTTCGCGGGCGCGGACTTCCAACCGGAGCCCGAGTCCGCGGCCAAGGCCCTCGGCCCGGACGCCCGCCCCGTGCTGGAGGCCGCCATCGGCGCGCTGGAAGCCCTTCCCGGGTGGACGACCGAGGCGATCGAGGCGGCGCTCAAGGAGTCCGTCGTGGACGGACTCGGGATCAAGCCGCGCAAGGCGTTCGCGCCCGTCCGCGTCGCCATCAGCGGCCGGACCGTCTCACCGCCGCTCTACGAATCCATGGAGCTGCTCGGCCGCGAGGTCTCGCTGGACCGGCTCCGGCGGGCGCTGGGCTGATCAGCAGCACGGTTCCGGCGACCGGGTGATGTCCGCAGTGGACCTCACCCGGTACCGCGGCCGCCACTAAACCGTGTCAGGCCAACCACAATCACCGGCTTGGCCGAGTCGGGCGCGCCGGGCGACCACCTAGCCTCTCGGAGTGACATCCGCGCCGCACCTCCCCGCACCTGAGCCAGGCCGCATCAAGGCCGTGTGCCTGGACATCGACGACACCCTCCTCGACAACGCCGCCTCCTCCCGCCTCGGCCTGCGCGCTCTCATCGGCAACGACGCCGCCTGGCCCGTGTGGCGGCACACCACGGAGGAGCACTACGCGCGGTACGTCGCGGGCGAACTGGACTTCGAGCGGATGTGCCGCGAGCGCACCCGCGCGTTCTTCGCCGCCTTCGGCGAGCGGCTCACCGAGGAGGAAGCCGCCGCCCGCGAGGACTACCGGATGACCGCCATGCAGGCCGCCTGGCGGCTGTTCGACGACGCCCTGCCCTGCCTGGAGTGGATGCGCGCCAGCGGCCTGCAGCTCGCCGTCATCACCAACGCCCCCGGCGCCTACCAGCGCCTGAAGATCAGCCGAACCGGTCTGGCGGGATCGTTCGACAGCATGCTGATCTCCGGCGAACTCGGGGTCGCCAAGCCGGATCCGCGGATCTTCCACGCCGCCTGCGCCGCCCTCGACGCGGCGCCGCACGAGGTCGTGCACGTCGGCGACCGGCTCGACACCGACGCCCTCGGCGCCACCGACGCGGGGCTGCACGGCGTCTGGCTCAACCGGAACGGGACCGAGCACGCGCCACCTCCCGGGGTGTCCATGATCACCAGTCTCGCGGAGCTGCCCGAGCTGCTGGTCTGCGAACTGCCCTTCGCCCCGATCCCCGTCCGGGGCGGTGGCACCGGAAGCGCGGTCCCGGGTCCGCGCGAGGCGGACGGACTGGGCGCCCTCGCGCATTGATCGAGCTCGGCCCGCGACGTCCACCCGCGACTCCGCCCGGAACCCGCCGCGACCAGCACGATCGGCGGAACGGGGGGGTGCTGCGACGGCCGCGCGGGCCATGCTCTACTATTTTCATCAGCGAGGCGGACAGCGGAACAAGCGCCGGACTTCCCCCAGGGGTCCGAAGCGAAATCGCTGAAAACCGAAGCCGATGGGGTATGGTGTAATCGGCAGCACGACTGATTCTGGTTCAGTTAGTCTAGGTTCGAGTCCTGGTACCCCAGCGGAACGATCCGCACGGATCGTTCGTTCTAGGGCCCCGTCGTCTAGCGGCCTAGGACGCCGGCCTCTCACGCCGGTAGCGCGGGTTCGAATCCCGTCGGGGCTACTTCCGCGTGTTCAGTCCCCCACCTCGTTGAGGTGGGGGACTTTTCCGTGTTCGTCTTCGTCTGGGGGGCGACCCCCCAGGCCCCCGCGTGGGGCTCGCGCTTCGCGCTTCGCTGGGCTCGCGCTTCGCGCATCGCGGTTCACGGATCGTGGGTCGGGGGGCTCGCGCTTTGCGCATCGGGGGTTTGCGCTTCGGGGGCCGTGGGTCGGAGGTTGGGGCTTCGCGGTTCGGGGGTTTGCGCTTCGGGGATCGTGGATCGGGGGGGGCTTTGGGTTCGCGTATTGGGGGTGGCTTACCTGGGGTGTGGTTTGTGCTTTGGGGGTGGGGATCGCGGTTTGCTGGGGGTGCGGTTGGGGGTTCGTCGTGGTTCTCGGGGTGGGATCGGGATTCGCGGGGGGTGGGTGCTGGAGGGTTTTCGGGGTGTTGTAGAGTTCTCCATGTCGCTGAGGTCCCGTCGTCTAGCGGCCTAGGACACCGGCCTCTCACGCCGGTAGCGCGGGTTCGAATCCCGTCGGGACTACGCTCGAGGCCCCCACTCCTCCGGAGTGGGGGCCTCTTCGTTCGTCCGGGGGTTCCTCGCCCCGTGTCGCCCCGCGGTTCGGGTGAGGACCGCGACCGGGAGGGACAGCGCCTTCCCGGTTCCGCTCGCGCGATCACAGGCGGTTCTGCAGGCCCTCCGTGGCGGCCAGGAGATCCGCCGCCCAGCGGGCGCCCGGCCTCCTGCCGATCCGGTCGACGGGCCCCGAGACGGAGATGGCCGCCACCACCGCTCCCTGGGAATCCCGGACCGGGGCCGAGACGCTGGCCACCCCGGACTCCCGCTCCGCGACGCTCTGGGCCCAGCCCCGCCTGCGGACCTCCAGGAGGGTCCGCTCGCCGAAGACCGCCTCGGCCAGGACCGCGCGCTGGGTGGCCGCGTCCGCCCAGGCCGCGAGGACCTTCGCGCCCGAGCCGGCCACCATCGGCAGCGACGACCCCACCGGGACCGTGTCCCGCAGACCGCTCGGCGGCTCGGCCGACGCGATGCACAGGCGCTGCATCCCGTCCCGCCGGTACAGCTGCACGCTCTCGCCCGTGATGTCCCGCAGCTTGGGCAGCACCGTCGACGCCGCCTCCAGCAGCGGATCCACCGCGCCGCCGGCCAGCTCCGCCAGGGCGGCGCCGGGACGCCACCTGCCGTCCGACCCGCGGCGCAGCAGGCGGTGCACCTCCAGGCCCACCGCGAGCCGGTGCGCCGTCGCCCGGGGCAGGCCGGTGCGACCGCACAGCTCCGTCAAGCCGCACGGCTCCTCCGCGACGGCCTGCAGTACGGCCACTGCCTTGTCCAACACTCCGATGCCGCTATGCTGTCCCACGTACCGATACTAACTTCTCGGAATCTGAGAAGTCCACTCTATGGGACAGTGCCCCGGACACCGGGGTGCGACCACCACACCTCGTTGGGGAGGAGCGATGGGCAACACGCTCGCGGAGAAGGTCTGGGACGGCCACATCGTGCGCCGGGGCGAAGGCCACGAACCCGATCTGCTCTACATCGACCTCCACCTCGTGCACGAGGTCACCAGCCCGCAGGCCTTCGAGGGGCTCCGGCTAGCGGGCCGCCAGGTCCGCAGGCCCGACCTCACGATCGCCACCGAAGACCACAACGTGCCCACCACCGGGATCGACCTGCCGATCGCCGACCCGGTGTCCCGCACGCAGGTGGACACCCTGCGGCGCAACTGCGAGGAGTTCGGCGTCCGCCTGCACCCGATGGGCGACGCCGAGCAGGGCATCGTGCACGTGGTGGGGCCGCAGCTCGGGCTCACCCAGCCCGGCACCACCGTGGTGTGCGGCGACAGCCACACCTCCACGCACGGCGCGTTCGGCGCGCTCGCCTTCGGCATCGGCACCTCGGAGGTCGAGCACGTGCTCGCCACCCAGACCCTGCCGCTGCGCCCGTTCCGGACGATGGCCGTCAACGTCGAGGGCGCGCTGCGGCCCGGCGTCACGGCCAAGGACATCATCCTCGCGGTCATCGCGAAGATCGGCACCGGCGGCGGTCAGGGCTACGTCCTGGAGTACCGGGGCGAGGCGATCCGGCAGCTGTCCATGGAAGCCCGGATGACCATCTGCAACATGTCCATCGAGGCGGGCGCCCGAGCCGGGATGATCGCCCCGGACGAGACCACCTTCGACTACCTCCGCGGTCGGCCGCACGCGCCGGAAGGCGCGGACTGGGACGCCGCCGTCGAGCACTGGAAGACGCTGCGCACCGACGACGACGCCGAGTTCGACGCCGAGGTGACCCTGGACGCCGACGAGCTCACCCCGTTCGTCACCTGGGGGACCAACCCCGGTCAGGGCCTGCCGCTGGGCGAGCGCGTCCCCGACCCGGCGGACATCGCCGACGACGCGGAGCGCTACGCGGTCGAGAAGGCGCTGGACTACATGGGCCTCCAGGGCGGCACCCCGCTGCGCGAGGTCGCCGTGGACACCGTCTTCCTCGGCTCCTGCACCAACGGGCGGATCGAGGACCTGCGGGCGGCAGCGGCCGTCCTGGGCGGGCGCAAGCTGGCCCAGGACGTGCGGATGCTGGTCGTGCCCGGGTCGATGAAGGTGCGGTTGCAGGCCGAGTCCGAGGGGCTGCACGAGGTCTTCTCCGCCGCCGGCGCGGAATGGCGCTCGGCGGGCTGCTCGATGTGCCTGGGCATGAATCCCGACCAGCTCACCCCCGGCGAGCGCAGCGCCTCCACCTCGAACCGCAACTTCGAGGGCAGGCAGGGCAAGGGCGGGCGAACCCACCTGGTGTCGCCGCTGGTCGCGGCCGCCACCGCCGTCCGGGGAACCCTGTCCTCGCCCGAAGACCTCGACTGACCCGCCACCATTCGCGAGGAGGAGCGATGGAACCCTTCACCGAGCACACCGGCGTCGGCGTCCCGCTGCGGCGGTCCAACGTGGACACCGATCAGATCATCCCCGCCGTGTACCTCAAGCGGGTCGCGCGCACCGGTTTCGAGGACGCCCTGTTCGCCGCGTGGCGCGGTGACGAGACCTTCGTGCTGAACCAGGACGCCTTCCGCGGCGGCAGCGTGCTCGTCGCGGGGCCCGATTTCGGCACCGGATCGTCCCGGGAACACGCGGTCTGGGCGCTCAAGGACTACGGCTTCCGGGTGGTCATCTCCTCCCGGTTCGCCGACATCTTCCGCGGCAACTCCGGCAAGCAGGGACTGCTCGCGGCCGAGTGCGCGCAGTCCGATGTGGAACTGCTCTGGAAGCTGCTGGAGAACGAGCCGGGCACCGAGGTGACCGTCGATCTGCGGGAGCGGACGGTCCGGGCGAAGGACCTCACCGTCTCGTTCGACATCGACGACTACACCCGTTGGCGGTTGCTGGAAGGCCTCGACGACATCGGTTTGACGCTGCGCCACGCCGAGACGATCGACACGTACGAAAAAACCCGTCCCGCCTTCAAGCCGACGACCCTGCCCGCGAGAACGGCCTGACCAGATCCGGCCGCGACGCCGATTTTCCTTTCTGCGCAGGGGAAAAGAGGCGTCGCGGCCGGTGTTCACAACCTCACCGGGAAACCGGCGCGACGAGCCCCGAGCGGCCGAAAGCCCCACGCCCCAACGAAAAAATGGGGCGTGGCGAATGGCATTCGGCAACTCGGGGCTTTACCGTGGGTTTTGAGTCGGCCCGACGGGGCCGTTGTTGTCCTGGGAGGGACTGAAGTGAACAAGGCCCAACTCATCGAGGCACTCGCGGAACGCCTCGGCGACAAGAAGACCGCCAGTCAGGCGGTGGAAGGCGTCGTGGACCTCATCGTCCGCAACGTCAACAAGGGCGAAAAGGTCAACATCACCGGCTTCGGTGTCTTCGAGAAGCGCGCTCGTGCCGCCCGCACCGCGCGCAACCCGCGCACCGGCGAGGCCGTCAAGGTGAAGAAGACCAACGTCCCGGCCTTCCGCGCCGGAACCCAGTTCAAGGAAGTCGTGGGCGGCAGCCGGAAACTGCCCCGCGCGACGGCCGCGAAGTCGGCGGGCACCAAGTCCGCGGGCACCCGCGCGACCGCCACCAAGACGGCGGGCACCGGCCGCACCGCGGCCAAGTCCACCGCGACCGCCAAGGCTCCGGCCACCAAGTCCGCGGGCACCCGCAGCACGGCGAAGACCGCCGCCGCGGCGAAGACCGCGCCGAAGAAGGCCGCCGCCACGCGGTCCAGCGCGAAGCCGGCCGCCACCAAGGCCGCGCCGAAGGCCGCCGCGGGCACCAAGGCCGCCACCGCGGCGAAGTCGACCGCAGCCAAGGCGCCCGCCGCCAAGTCGACCGCTGCCAAGGCGGCCCCGAAGGCGACGGCGGCCAAGAGCACCGCCACCAAGGCGCCCGCCGCCAAGGCGACCGCCACCAAGACCGCCGCGAGCAAGCCGGCGGCGACCAAGGCGGCGCCGAAGAAGGCCGCCACCACCAAGGCCGCGCCGAAGGCGAGCGCCTCGAAGTCCACCGCCAAGTCCTCGACCGCGAAGACCTCCGCGGCCAAGACCACCGGCTCGACCTCGACCGCCAAGGCCTCCACCGGCGGAACCACGCGCAAGACCGCCAAGAAGTGAGCGTTCGCCGCCTGAGCGAGCCGAACTTCACCGGCGCGCGCGGGTGGCGGCACCGCTCACCGCGCAGCCTCACCCGCGCCCCGCGCGGTGGCAGGGCGGCGTGCGCCCCCGGTTCCCCGGCGGGGACCGCGGGCCCGCGGCGCCCGGCCTGCTCTCAGCGATGATCCCGGCGCGATCGCGATGGCGATCGGGCCGGGATCATCGCCGTTCCGGCCCCGGGCGGTCTCACTTCCCCGAGGGATCCGCCAGGTAGGCCGCCGAGATCAGGCGCAGCCGGGGACCGGAGCCGTTGCCGGTGTCGCCGCCCCGGTCGAACCGCAGCGCCCACACGCTGCCCTTGGCGCTGGAGACCTCGCGGCCCACCAGCTGCCGCGCGGCCGCCAGCCCGTCCGGGTGCGCGGCCGCCGCTTCCGCCAGCCGCGTCACCAGATCCGGGATCACCCCGCCCTGGCTGCACACCACCGCCGTGCCCTTCCCAGCCGCGATGCGCAGCAGCCTGTCCACGCCCGAGGCGGGATCGGCCCGGTAGCCCTCCTCGGACAGCAGCGGCTCGGCGGCCACCTCGATGCCCAGATCCTCCGCCAGCGGCCGCACCGTCTCCTCGCAGCGCAGCCGCGGTGCCGCGTAGACCCGCTCCGGGCCGAACAGCGGCAGCCAGGAGCTCAGCGCGTCCCGCTGCCTGCGGCCGGTGCCCGACAGCGGGCGCCGGGTGTCGTCGTCGCCGTCGAACTCCGCGCGCCGCCCCGCCTTCGCGTGCCGCACCAGCAGCAAGGTCACCGGATCCGCGGGCAGCGCGGCGAACTCGTCGAGCACCCGCGCGTCCTGCCAGTAGCTCAGCAGCTCCCGGGCCTTCGCCAGGCCCGTCCACACGAGCTCGTCCACCTCGTCGTTCGGCGCGAAGGCGCCGTCGGCGACGCGGGCGCTGAAGTAGTCGACCCGCTTCCCGGTCCGTCCGGCCCCCTTCGGGACCTCGTAGCGCACCCGGCGCAGGAAACCGGAGAGCACGCAGCCGAAACCGGTCTCCTCCCGGACCTCCCGCACCGCGGCGTGCGCGGAGGTCTCGCCCGGGTCCAGCTTCCCCTTGGGCAGCGACCAGTCGTCGTAGCGCGGCCGGTGGACCACGGCCACCTCGGGCGTCCCGCCCGGGCCCGGGCGCCACAGCACCGCGCCCGCGGCGCGGATCGTGATCTCCCGGCCCGGCGGCAGTCGTTCGGGTTCGTGCTGAGCAGTCATGACACCTTCGCCCCGTGCAGGCGCAACATCTCCGCCTGGTGATCGCGCACCTGCTCCCCGCTGCGGGGGGAGGCCTCCCAGTCGCCGTCGGCGTTGAGCACCCAGCACCGGGTCGACGGGTGCAGCGCCGAGGAGAACATCCCGTCGAGCTGCTCGGTCAGCTTCGGGTCCACCACCCGAACCTGCGCCTCGATCCGGCGGTCCAGGTTGCGGTGCATCATGTCCGCGCTGCCGATCCAGCGCTCGTCGATGCCGACGAAGTGGAACACCCGGGAGTGCTCCAGGAACCGCCCCAGGATCGAGCGGACCTCGATGTTCTCGCTGAGGCCCGGAACCCCGGCCCGCAGCGAGCAGATCCCGCGCACCACGATCCGGATCGGCACGCCCGCCAGCGAGGCCCGGTAGAGCGCGTCGATGATCTGCTCGTCGACGAGCGAGTTCACCTTCATCCGGATCCCGCACGGCTCCCCGGCGCGGGCGCGGGCCGCCTCCGCCTCGACGCGCTCCACGATGCCGAGCCGGATCCCGTGCGGGGACACCAGGATCCGCCGGTAGGTGCCGTGCCGGGCGTAGCCGGTGAGCACGTTGAACAGGTCGGTGAGGTCCGCGCCCACCTCGGGCGCCGCCGTGAGCAGCCCCAGGTCCTCGTAGGCCCGGGCCGTCTTCGGGTTGTAGTTGCCGGTGCCCAGGTGGCAGTAGCGGCGGATCGCGGAGCCCTCCTGGCGGACCACCAGCGCCGTCTTGCAGTGCGTCTTCAGCCCCACCAGGCCGTAGACCACGTGCACGCCCGCGCGCTCCAGCGTCCGCGCCCACTGGATGTTCGCCTGCTCGTCGAAGCGCGCCTTCAGCTCGACCAGCGCCACGACCTGCTTGCCCGCCTCCGCCGCGTCGATGAGCGCGTTGACGATCGGGGAATCACCCGAGGTGCGGTAGAGCGTCTGCTTGATCGCGAGCACGTGCGGGTCGGCCGCCGCCTGCTCGATGAACCGCTGCACCGAGGTCGAGAAGGCGTCGTAGGGGTGGTGCACCAGCACGTCGCCCTCGCGAAGCGTCGCGAAGATGCTCTTCGGCGTCTGGCCCTCCGCGAAGACGGGGTGGGTGGCCGGGACGAAGGGCGGGTTCTTCAGCTCCGGGCGGTGCAGCTTCTCCAGCTGGAACAGGCAGGAGAGGTCGAGCAGCCCGGGAACCTCGACCACGTCGTGCGCGTCGACCTCCAGCTCCCGCAGCAGGAGCTCCAGCATCGTCTCGCTCATCGTGTCGGTGACCTCCAGGCGAACCGGCGGGCCGAACCGGCGGCGCGCCAGCTCCCGCTCCATCGCCTGCAGCAGGTCCTCGTCGCGGTCCTCCTCGACCTCCAGGTCCGCGTTCCGCGTCACCCGGAAGATGTGGTGGTCGCTGATGTCCATGCCGGGGAAGAGGTTGCTCAGGTGCGCGGCGATGAGCTCCTCCAGCGGCAGGAAGGTCGCCCGCTCGTTCTCCCGGTCCGCCTCCACCCGGATCAGCCGGGGAACGTTGTCCGGCACCTTCACCCTGGCGAAGCGGCGCAGGCCCTCCTCCGGATCGCTCACGGTCACCGCCAGGTTGAGCGAGAGGCCCGAGATGTAGGGGAAGGGGTGCGCCGGGTCCACCGCCAGCGGGGTGAGCACCGGGAAGATGTGGTCCGCGAAGTAGCGGCCCAGCACGTGCCGCTCGGGCGCGTCGAGCTGCTCCCAGCGCAGGATCCGGATCCCGTTGGCCTCCAGTTCCGGTACCAGCTCGTCGAGGAAGGTCCGGCCCAGCTTCTTGGTGAGCTCCTGGTTCCGCGTGGCGATCCTGGTCAGCTGCTCGTGCGGGGTGAGCCCGTCGGCGCTGCGGACCGAGAGACCGGTCTCCTCGCGCCGCTTCAGGCCCGCGACGCGGACCATGTAGAACTCGTCCAGGTTGGAGGCGAAGATCGCCAGGAACCTGGCGCGCTCCAGCGCCGGCTGCGAGGGATCTTCGGCGACGGCCAGCACCCTGGCGTTGAAGTCCAGCCAGGACAGCTCGCGGTTCAGGTAGCGGTTGTCCGGCAGGTCGGTGCTGGCGGCCGCGCGGGTCACGGCCGGGGGAGCGGCGGGCACCCGGGCGCCGTCGCCGTTCGGGAGCCCCGGGCGGGCCGTGGGGCGCGGGGACGTGCCCGGTGCCCCGGTGCGCTGGGCGGAGGTGCGCCGGGGGGCGGGCTCGGCGGTGCCGTTTTTCGCCGCGCCGCTGGATCTCGTCCCGGTGGCCTTCCCGGTCGCCGCGGCGGACCCGGATCCGGCCGCCGTCGCCCGGCTCCCGCGAGCGGACTTCGACGAGGTCTGACGAGCACCGGCGGACCTGGCGGTCGACGAGGTCCGGCGTGGCGAGGGGGAGGGGGGCTCGTGATCGCTGCTGTCGGTACTCACAGGACCATTCTCACCCATCCGGCCGCCGAACCTCGACCTCTGTCATCGGGAACACCGCACAGGTCAGCGCGGGTGTTCCGCCGCGAGCCAGGCCGCGGTGCGGGCACCGAGCCCGAGCGCGGCGGCCCGGCGCAGGTCCTCGGCGGTGTCCACGTCGCGGCGCAGCGATTCGCCCGCGCCCGCCAGCTCCCGCGCCCCGGAGGCGGCGTGCGCGGCGGCCGAACCCGGACCGAACCGGGGATCCAGCGCGCCGCCGGGAGCGGCCAGCAGCAGCGTCGTCCCGGTTCCGAGGTGGTCCGGGACGAACGCGCGCTGCTCGCCCGCGCGCGCCAGGGCCGCGCCGAGCTCCGCCGGGCGCAGCGCCGGGAGGTCCGCCTGCAGCGCGCCGACCCGCCCCGCGCCGCGGCCGCGCAGCACCCGTTCCCCGTGCTCCAGCGCGGGATTGAGCCCGGCGGCCGGGCCGTCCGGCACCACCGCGACGCCCTCGGCGGCGAAGGAGCCGGCCAGCCGCGGATCGGAGGTCACGACCACGACCTCCCGCACCCCGGGCGCGTTCCGCGCCGCGTCCACCGCGTCGTGCGCGACGGCGGCCACCAGATCGGCGTGCTCGGCGGCGGGCCGGTCGTCGCGCAGCCGGGACTTCGCCCGGTGCAGCGGTTTGATCGGCACCAGCAAGGAGACGTCGGGGCTCATGCCGCCATCCTCCACCGGCAGCGGCCCACCGCCCGCCGCCCGGCGGTGCGGGCCGGGTAACTTGGCGGTCGCTTCCGGGCGAGAGGAGACAGGCGTGTCGGAACCGGCGAACCTCAAGCGATCGCGCAAGGGGACCAAGGAGCGGCCCCCGACCGCGGCGGGACGGTTCTGGCTGTGGCTGGCCGAGCTCGTGTTCTACCCGGTGACCGCGATGCTGGCCCGGGTCGAGGTGCGCGGTCTGGCGCACATCCCGGCGACCGGGCCCGCGCTGCTCGTGCTCAACCACGTCTCGCACCTCGACCCGCTCTACGACGGGGTCACCGTGCACCGCGCGACCCGGGTCCCCCGGTTCATGGCCAAGAACACGCTGTGGAACGTGCCGGTGCTGCGCAACGTGCTCAACGGCGTGGACCAGATCCCGGTCTTCCGGCAGACCGCCGACGCCCGCAAGAGCCTGGAGGCCGCGCACGACGCGCTGGAGTCCGGCAAGACGGTGATCATCTACCCGGACGGGACGGTCACCAAGGACCCGGAGGGCTGGCCGATGTCGCCGAAGCCCGGCGTCGCCCGGCTCGCGCTGGAGCACGACGTGCCGATCGTGCCGATCGCCCGCTGGGGCACCCGCGACGTCTACGACCACTACACGAAGAAGTTCCGGCCGTTGCCCCGCAAGACCGTCCACGTGCGGATCGGCGAGCCGCTGGACATGTCGGCGTACCGGGGCCGCGAGGCCGATCCGCAGGTGCTGCGCGAGATCAGCGAGCTGGCGATGGGACGGGTGCGGGACCTGCTCGGGGAGATCCGCGAGCAGCAGCCGCCCGCCGGGTTCTACTCCCCGCGCCGCCGCGAGGACCGGTCCCGGGGCGACGATGGCCGGGCCTGAGCCCAGGCCGCGCAAGGTCACCGTCCTCGGCGCCGGTTCCTGGGGCACCACCTTCGCGAAGGTGCTCGCCGACGCGGGCAGCGAGGTGGCGCTGTGGGCTCGCCGCGCGGAGGTCGCCGAGCGGATCAACACCGAGCACCGCAACCCCGGCTACGTGCCGGGCGTGCTGCTGCCGGAGTCGCTGCGCGCCACCGACGACGCGGCCGAGGCGCTGCACGGCGCGGGCGCGGTGGTGCTGGCCGTGCCCAGCCAGACGCTGCGGGAGAACCTGGCGGGCTGGCAGCCGCTGCTGCCGCCGGACGCCACGCTGGTCAGCCTCGCCAAGGGCGTCGAGCTCAGCACCCTCAAGCGGATGAGCGAGGTCGTCGCCGAGGTCGCGGACGTGCCGATGGACCAGGTCGCCGTCGTCTCCGGGCCGAACCTGGCGATGGAGATCGCCACCGAGCAGCCCACCGCGACCGTGGTCGCCTGCACCGACCACGAGCGCGCCGTCGCCCTGCAGGCCGCCTGCTCCACCGGTTACTTCCGCCCCTACACCAACACCGACCTGGTGGGCATCGAACTGGCCGGGGCGTGCAAGAACGTGATGGCGCTGGCCTGCGGCATGGCCGCGGGGCTCGGCTTCGGGCAGAACACGATGTCCTCGCTGATCACCCGCGGCCTGGCGGAGACGACGCGGCTGGGCGCGGCGCTCGGGGCCGAGCCGATGACCTTCGCCGGCCTGGCCGGGCTCGGCGACCTCGTCGCCACCTGCACCTCACCGCTGTCGCGCAACCGCACCTTCGGCGAGCGGCTGGGGCTCGGGGAGAGCCTGGAGCAGGCGCAGCGGGCCACCAACGGCCAAGTCGCCGAGGGCGTGAAGTCCTGCTCGTCGATCCGCGAGCTCGCCGCGCGACACGGCGTGGAGATGCCCATCACCGAGGTGGTGCACCGCGTCTGCCACGAAGGGCTCGGACCCGAACCGGGTGCGGCGCTGCTGCTGGGGCGGGAGCGCAAGCCGGAGTGACCGGCGGACGCGCCGCGCGGTGACCGCGGCCACGTGGCCCCCTCCCCGCCGCGGCGCCTAGATTCCCCGGCGGACGTCCGGTGGAACGAGGAGGCGCAGGTGGCGGAGAGCGCGAGCGGATTCGGCGACGGCACGAGGTGCGTGCACGGCGGCCACGGCGACTCGCGCCCCGGCGCCCCGCTGGCGCCTGGGCCCGTGTTCGCCGCGCCCTACCACCTCGGTGATCCGGGGGCGGACTTCTACGGCCGCGCGGGCAATCCGTCCTGGCGGGCGCTGGAGACCGCGATCGGTGAGCTGGACGGCGGGGAGTGCGTGCTGCTGCCGTCCGGGATGGCGGCGATCAGCACCGTGCTGCGCGCCCTGCTGCGCCCGGGCGACGGGTTGCTGGTGCCCAGCGACGGCTACTACGCGACCCGGCAGTTCGTGCACGAGGAGCTGGCCGGGCTCGACCTGCGGGTGCGGGAGGTCCCGACCCCCGGGCCCTGGACCGACGAGCTCTTCGACGGGGTCCGGCTGGTGCTGCTGGAGACGCCGTCCAACCCGGGCCTCGACGTGTGCGACATCGCCGAGCTCGCCACCCGGGCGCACCGCGCGGGCGCCCTGCTGGCGGTGGACAACACCACGGCCACCCCGCTCGGGCAACGGCCGCTGGAGCTCGGCGCCGACCTGTCGCTGGCCAGCGACACCAAGGCACTCACCGGCCACAGCGACGTGCTGCTCGGGCACGTCTCCACCGCGGACGCCGAGCTCGCGGCGCGGCTGCGCCGGGCCCGGACCCTGTCCGGGAGCATCCCGGGACCGTTCGAGACCTGGCTGGCGCACCGCAGCCTCGGCACCCTCGACCTGCGCCTGGCGCGGCAGGCCGAGAACGCGGCCGCGCTGGTCGAGGCGCTGCGCGGGCACCCGGCGGTGCGCGGGCTCCGCTGGCCCGGCTCGCCGCAGGACCCGGCGCACGAGGCGGCCCGCGCGCAGATGCGGCGGTGGGGCGGGGTGTTCCGGTTCGAGCTGGCCGACGCGGCGGCCGTCGAGGAGTTCGTGCGGCGCAGCTCGCTGGTGGTGGCGGCGACCAGCTTCGGCGGGCTGCACAGCACGGTCGACCGGCGGGCGCAGTGGGGCGACCCGGTCCCGCCGGGGTTCGTGCGCTTCTCCGCCGGCTGCGAGGACCGGGCCGACCTGGTCTCCGACGTCCTCGCCGCCCTGGGCTGAGGGCGGCCCGGGCCGGGCGCGGGGTGCCGGTGGCCGCACCCCGCCGGGCGAGCGGGCGCGGACCCGACTCCGCGCCCCGGTCCCCGGCAGGTGGTGCGCGCACCGCGGGCACGCGCCGTGATCAGCCGCACGACCGGGTGGCGAGGTGGTACGCGGCTTGACTGGTCGCCCCGGGCGCTGGTTCACTACTCGGCGTGTTGCGAGCCATGACCGATGGACGAGGTCACATCGACCTGCGCCGGGTGGCGAGCGCTCTTTGTCTCCAGCGGTGACCGAACCCGCTGACGATCCGACGGGAACCGGACGCGCCCGAGCGCCCCGTCCCCGGCACTCCTGATCCTGCTGCCCGGCCGCGCTGCGCGCCGCCCGGGCGGTGTCGGCGGGTTCCTCACCGCGGTCCGCGCTCCCGCACACCACGACAGCAGAGGAAGCTCCCGTGTTCGCCGTACCCCCCAACACCATCGCCGCCGCACCCGACCGCTCGCTCTCGCACCCGGTGCGGATCGCCCGCGAGCTCGCCGCCGACCGGGCCTCCTGGGCGAGCCTGCTGCGCTACGACCCCCTGCAGCGCTGGGCGGGGCTGATCGAGCGCACCGACACCCACGAGGCGTGGCTGCTGAGCTGGCTGCCCGGCCAGCGCACCGAGCTGCACGACCACGGCGGGGCCGCCGGAGCGTTCACCCTCGTCTCCGGCGCCGTCACCGAGCGCGTCGTGCGCGCGACCCCGACCGGCCCGGTCGAGGAGTGGCACCCGCTGGAGGCCGGGCAGTCCCGCGTCTTCGGTCCGGACCACGTCCACCAGGTCAGCAACGACGGACCGGACCCGGCGGTCACGCTGCACGTCTACCGTCCGGCGCGCGCCCGGATGACCCGCTACTCGCTGCACCCCGTCGACGGCCTGACCAGGGCCTGACCGCTCGTCCGCGGTCCGCGTCGCGGGCCCGGCCTCCGGTGCCGCTCCCGCGCGGCGGCTCCGGAGGTGGCGCGACCCGGGCTCCGAGGTCGGCGACTCCGCTCGGGGTGGCATCATCGGAAGTCCTGACGGGGGGATTCCTGAGATGCCACATCCGGTGCCCGCCGCGAGCGCACCGCTGCTGGAACCGGCGATCGAGCTGCGTCGCGACGAGGGACGGCCGCTCGCCGTGCAGCTCGCCGACGCGCTGCGGCGCGCGGCCGCGCTCGGCCAGCTCCGCGGTGGCGACCGGCTGCCCTCGACCCGGGCGCTGGCCCGGCACCTCGCCGTCAGCCGGACCGTGACCGCCGCCGCCTACGAGCAGCTGCACGCCGAGGGCTGGATCGTCGGCAGGCACGGCTCCGGCACCTACGTCACCACCACCCCGCCCGGCGCTCCCGCCGCGCAGCCGGAATCGGCGCCGGGCGGAGGGGGCGGCGCGCCCGCCGGGACGATCCGGCTGGTCCCGGGGAGCCCGTGGGTGAGCGGCATCGACCGCGCCGCCTGGCGCCGCGCCTGGCGGGCCGCCGCCGACCGGGATCCCGACGAGTTCCGCAGCCCAGCGGGAGTGGAGCAGTACCGCGAGGCCGTCGTCGAGCACCTGCTGCGACACCGGGGGATGGCCGCGGGCGGCCCGCACCCGGGCACCGTCCTCGCGACCGGCGGCACCACGGCCGCCCTCGCCGAGCTCGCCGCGAGCGCCCTCGGCCCCGGCGCCACCGTCGCGGTGGAGGAACCGGGCTACCAGCGGGCGGTGCAGACCCTGCTCGCGGCGGGGGTGACCGTGGTGCCCGCGCCGGTGGACCACGCCGGGATCGTGGTGCGGGACGTGCCCGCCGGGGTGCGGGCCGTGTACTGCTCCCCGGCGCACCAGTACCCGCTCGGCGGGAGGCTGCCCGCCGAGCGCCGGGTGGCGCTGGTGGAGCGCGCCCGCGCCGAGGGCTGGCTGATCGTGGAGGACGACTACGACGGCGAGCTGCGCTACGACGTGGCTCCGCTGCCCGTCCTCGCCTCGATGGCCCCGGACGTGGTGGTGCACCTGGGAACCACCAGCAAGATCCTCACCCCGACGCTCGGCGTCGGCTGGCTGCTCGGGCCGGAGCGGGTGGTCTCGCGGGTGCTGGAGCACCGCGAGCGGACCAGCACCGGGCCGGCTCCGGCGGGGCAGCGGGTGCTGGTGGAGTACGCGCGCAACGGCGACCTCGGTCGGCACCTGCGCCGGTTGCGCCGCGAGCTCTCGCAGCGCCGCGGGCTCGTGGTCTCCCGGCTCGCGGAGTCCGGGGTCGAGGTGTTCGGCGACGAGGCCGGGGCGCACGTGGTGCTGCCGCTGCCCTCGGCGGCCGCGGAGCAGCGCGTCGTGGCGCGGGCCGCGGCGCACGGCATCGTGCTCGACGGGCTCCGCAGGCATCATCACGGGCCCCATCGCTGGACCGGGATCGCGCTCGGTTACGCCTCGTGCTCACGCGGTGACCTGGAGCGTTCGACCGCTCTCGTCGCCCGGTGGTGCGGTGAGGAGGTCTCCGGCGGCGGGCCCGCCTCCAGGTAGGGTCCGGCCCATGACTGAGCGCAAGATCCGGGTGGCCGTCGTCTTCGGCGGACGGAGCACCGAGCACGGCGTCTCCTGCCTGTCCGCCGGCAGTGTCCTCGGCCACCTGGATCCGGAGCGCTTCGAGGTGGTCCCCGTCGGCATCACGCGCGAGGGGGCCTGGGTGCTGGGCACCTCCGACCCCGCCGAGCTGGCCCTCCGCGATCGGCAGGTCCCCGAGGTCGCGCAGGGCACGGCGGTGGCGCTGCCCGGCGACCCGACCCGGCGCGACCTGATCCTGGTCGAGCCCGGCCGCGGCGGCGAGGTCCTGTCCGGGGTCGACGTCGTGTTCCCGGTGCTGCACGGTGCTTTCGGGGAGGACGGCACCATCCAGGGCCTGCTGGAGATGGCCGACGTCCCTTACGCGGGGCCGGGTGTGCTCTCCAGCGCGGTGTCGATGGACAAGGAGTACACCAAGAAGCTGCTGGCGGCCGAGGGGATCGAGGTCGGCACCTTCGAGGTGCTGCGCCGTGATGAATCCACTTTGGACGAATCGCGCCGGGAGCGGATCGGCCTGCCCGCCTTCGTCAAGCCGGCCCGCGCGGGCTCCTCGCTCGGCATCACGAAGATCACCGACTGGGCGCAGTTGGACGAGGCCGTGGCGGAGGCGCGCCGAACCGACCCGAAGGTGATCATCGAATCCGCCGTCGTCGGGCGCGAGATCGAATGCGGCGTCCTGGAGTTCCCCGACGGGCGCGTGGAGGCCTCGCTGCCCGCCGAGCTGCGCGTCACCGGAACGGCCGAGTGGTACGACTACGAGTCCAAGTACCTCGACGACGTCACCGAGTTCGACATCCCCGCCAAGGTCGGCGACGACACCGTCGAGCGGCTGCGCACCACCGCGATCACCGCGTTCCGCGCGCTGGAGTGCCAGGGCCTCGCCCGGGTCGACTTCTTCGTCACCGAGGACGACCAGCTCATCGTCAACGAGGTCAACACCATGCCCGGGTTCACCTCGATCTCGCTGTACCCGCGGATGTGGGCCCAGACCGGCGTCGACTACCCGACCCTCCTGACCACCCTCATCGACACGGCCCGGGCCCGGGGCACCGGGCTGCGCTGAGCTCGGCGCGACGGCCCGCGCGATGCGGCGACGGGGCCGTTCACCTCGGCGGGGTCAGGGGAAGACCGGCTGCTTCGGCAGGGTGCGCAACTGCCGGGAGAGGTCCTGCACCGGGCCGCTGCCGGAGTTCTCGGGAGCCGTCAGGGCCACCCGCACCGGGCGGTCCACCGCCAGCCAGGACGTCGCGCCGCCTTCGGTGATCCGCAGCCAGCTCACCCCCGAGATGTCCACCAGCGGCGAGGTCGGGGTCAGCTCGGCGGGGTCGGTCAGCCCGCACCGCACGGTGATCGGATCGTGCCCGGAGTCGCCCCAGGCGACCGCGCCGGGCGGAACCGGCTCAGCCAGCTCGCGCCGCGGCACCCGCTCCCCGTCGACCTCCAGCTCGGCGGGCAGCCCCGCGAGCACGGCCGCGCACGCGGGTGCGGCGGCGTCCGGGGCCGGGATCGGCGGCAGCGCCAGCGGCCCGGTGCGCCGCGCCTGCTGCGCCGCCGCCACCCGCTCCCGCTCCTGGTGCTCGGTGAAGCGGGAGACCAGCCCGAGCGCGAGCACACCCGCCAGCAGCAGACCGCTGAGCACGAACGCCGTGATCAGCACCGGGCGGGGGAACCGGGGTTGTTCGTCGGACACGCGGTCCACTACAGCACGGCCGCCCGGTTCGGCCGGAGCCGGGCGCTCACAGGTGTACGACGGGACACGTCAGCGTCCGGGTGATCCCCTCCACGTTCTGGATGCCTGCGACGACCATCTTGCCCAGCTTGTCGACATTCTCGGCCTCGGCGCGCACGATCACGTCGTACGGTCCGGTCACGTCCTCGGACGTGAGCACGCCCGGAGCGCCGGAGATCTCGGCGGCGACGGCGGCGGCCTTGCCGACTTCGGTCTGGATGAGGATGTATGCCTGAACCACGGCGTGCCCCTTCGTCTAGTCCTGGTGCGGGGGGTAGGAAACTGGAAGAAAGCTACCCCATCGGGCCGAGCAAATGCTCAAGAAAGGGAGGTCTGACGTGGGTTCGGACACTTCGGCGCAGGACCAGACCGTGTCCGAGGCCGGTGAGTTCGGCCTCATCCAGCGGGTGACCTCCGGGCGGGCGCAGCCCGCCGCGACGCTGCTCGGCCCGGGCGACGACGCAGCGGTGCTCGCGGCCCCCGACGGGAGGGTGGCGGCGACCACGGACGTGCTGGTGGAGCAGGTGCACTTCCGGCTGGCGTGGTCGACCCCGCACCAGGTGGGGCGCAAGGCCGTCGCGGTGAACCTCTCCGATCTGGCGGCGATGGGCGCGGTGCCCACCGGCCTGCTGGTCGGCCTCGGCTGCCCGCCGGAAACCCCCACCTCGGTCGTGGACGAGCTCTCGGCGGGCATGTGGGAGGAGGCCCAGCGGGTCGGCGCGGGCCTCGTCGGCGGCGACATGGTGAGCGCTCCGGCGCTGACGATCTCCATCACGGCGCTGGGCGACCTGCAGGGCCGCGCCCCGGTGACCCGGTCCGGAGCCTGCCCCGGCGACGTGGTCGCGGTGGCGGGCAGGCTGGGCTGGGCGGCGGCCGGGCTCGCGGTGCTGGGGCGGGGATTCCGCTCACCGGTGGCGGTGGTGGGGGCGCAGCGGGTGCCCGAGCCGCCGTACGCGGCCGGGCCCGCGGCGGCGGACGCCGGCGCCACCGCGATGATCGACACCTCGGACGGGTTGCTGGCCGACCTCGGGCACGTCGCGGAGGCTTCCCAGGTCGGCATCGACCTGCGCGACGAGCTGATCGAGGTGCCGCAGCGGCTCACCGAGGTCGCTTCCGCGCTCGGCGCGGACGCCCGGCACTGGGTGCTCACCGGCGGTGAGGACCAGGCGCTCGCGGCGACGTTCCCGCCGGACCAGCCGCTGCCCGCGGGCTGGCGCGCGATCGGCGAGGTCGTCGAGGGCAGCGGGGTGACGGTCGACGGCGCGGCCTACGAGGGCCCGTCCGGCTGGGAGCACTGGCGCTGACCGAGCGAAAGGGCCCGGTGGAATCCCACCGGGCCCTCCCGCGTCCAGCCGAGGCTCAGCTCGTCGTGGCCGACGGGGCGCCCGGCACGTCGGACTCCTCCATCAGCGGCTTCCGCGCCGTCTCCTTCATGAGCAGGATCGGCACCAGCGCCACCAACGCCGCGCCCATCAGGTAGAACGCCGGGAAGAACGAGTTCCCGGTGGAGGTCACCGCCCAGTCGTTGATCAGCGGGGCGGTGCCGCCGAACACGGCGGTGGAGATGTTGTAGCCGACGCTGAAGGCCGCGTAGCGCACCTTCGTCGGGAACATCGCGGGCAGCGTCGCGGCCAGCGGGCCGATCAGCTGCACGTGCCCGACGCCCAGCAGCGTCAGCCCGAGCATCGTCGTGGCCATGGTGCCCTGCGAGATCAGCAGGAACGCCGGGTAGGGGAGCACGAGGAAGCAGATCGCCGCCGAGAGGAACAGCGGCTTGCGGCCGATCCGGTCCGAGAGCGCGCCGATCGGGGTGATGACCGCCATCATCAGCGCCACCACCAGCAGCAGCGGCACCAGCACCTCGTACTCCTGCCCCTCCGGGATCTGGAGGGTGTCGGTGAGGTAGCTCTCCATGTAGGTCAGGATCGTGTAGTTCGCGACGTTGATCAGAACCACGACGCCCATCAGGATCAGCAGCGGCCGCCAGTACTCGCGGACCAGGGACCGCAGCGGCGAGCGGGCGAGGTTGTCGCTCTTCTCCAGGTTCCGGAACGCCGGGGTGTCCTCCAGCTTGCTCCGCAAGTAGAGCCCGATCAGGCCGAGCGGGCCGGCCAGCAGGAACGGGATCCGCCAACCCCAGGACTCCATCGACTCCGCGGGCAGCACCAGGATGAGGACCGTCGGCACCAGCGCGCCGAGACCGAATCCCGCGAGCGTGCCGAATTCGAGCCAGCTGCCGTAAAAACCGCGTTTCCGGTTCGGGGCGAACTCGGCGATGTAGGTGGCCGCACCACCGTATTCACCGCCGGTGGAGAAGCCCTGCACCATGCGGCACAACAACAGCAGGATCGGTGCGAAAAGTCCGATCGTGTCGTAGTTGGGCAGGCAGCCGAGCAGGAATGTCGATCCGGACATCAGCAGGATCGTGATCGCGAGCACCTTCTGGCGCCCGATCCGGTCTCCCAGCGGTCCGAAGAACATGCTGCCCAGCGGACGCAGCAGGAAGGAGATCGCGAAGACGCCGAATGCGGAGACCGTCTCCCAGGGACCGGGGAAGAACTGGTGGCCCACGTAGCTCGCCACGTAGGCGTACACCCCGAAGTCGTACCACTCCGTTGTGTTCCCGATTGCCGCGGCACCGACCGCTCGCCGCAGCAGCGACCGCTGCTCCGGGCTTATCTCTTCCGTTTCCTGTGCAGTCATGGGTGTCCGTTCCACCTCCGGGTCGTGCCGTCCACGGCATGTGAACACGTTTGGAGTACTGGGGAACTTAGCCGAGGGGCTCCTCCCTGGCCACCAAAACGCCTATCCGTGTCCGTTTCGATAATTGTTGTGCTGCGGAAAACATCACCCCCGGGCGAGGTTTGCGCGCGGTCTCCGGCGGTCTTCCCGGACGGGGACGCTGGTCACGGGCGGCAATGGAGATCACGATCGTTGAGGCGGAGGAATGGCTCGTGCGGGGGTCGATGATGACGCGGCGAAGTGTGGGGCACAACACGTTGACCGCTGGTGATCGAACTGCGGCGGGGCGGCGGCCGTGCGATCCGGAGTGCTCGCTAGAGTGCGCGACCATGGCACGTCCGTTGCACGAGGTCGTCGAGGCAGGCTGGGCCGAGGCGCTGGAACCCGTCGCCGACCGGATCGGCGCGATGGGTGACTTCCTGCGCGCCGAGGTCACCGCGGGCCGGGAGTACCTGCCGTCCGGGGAGAACGTGCTGCGCGCCTTCCAGCAGCCGTTCCGCGACGTGCGCGTGCTCATCGTGGGCCAGGACCCGTACCCGACGCCCGGCCACCCGGTCGGCCTCAGCTTCTCCGTGGCGCCCGGGGTGCGGCCGCCCAAGAGCCTGATCAACATCTTCCGGGAGTACTGCGACGACCTCGGGCACCCGCGCCCGTCCAGCGGCGACCTGACGCCCTGGAGCGAGCACGGGGTGCTGCTGCTCAACCGCGCGCTCACCGTGCAGCCGGGCAAGCCCGCCTCGCACCGGGGGAAGGGCTGGGAGGCCGTCACCGAGCAGGCCATCCGGGCGCTCGCCGCCCGCGATCAGCCGATGGTGGCGATCCTGTGGGGCAACGACGCGCGCAGCACCCGCGTGATGATGCCGGGCGTGGAGTGCATCGAGTCGGTGCACCCGAGCCCGATGTCGGCCGACCGCGGCTTCTTCGGCACCCGCCCGTTCAGCCGGGCCAACGAGATCCTCGCCCGGGCCGGTGCCGAGCCGGTCGACTGGAAGCTGCCCTGATCGCTGGGCCCGAGTTCTGGGCATCACGCTGAGTGGTCGGAGGTGGGTCGCGGAGCCCGCGACCCGGGGTCGTTCGTGACGGGGCGTCGTCGTCGTTCCGGTACCCCCCGTCGCTGACCACGCCCGCTTTCGTGATCGTTCGAGGCGCCTCCGAGCAGCCGTTCCGGTGTGCTCGCGGCGGTGCGCCCGAGTTGCACGCACCGTGTTCGTCGGCTGCCCTGGGAGGCAGGGCCGAGCTCCCGTTCGGCGGATGGATTTCGCCCTCCGCCGGTCGTACATTCGGTTCCTGCGGTGAACTTGGGCTCGCCGACGGAAGAGGGCTCGTCATGGGTGCCGGACCGGTCAGTTCAGGAGTCCTGGCGCGGCTGCGGCGCGGCCTGTGGCCAGGGGACAACCCCCTGCGACGGCGCACCGATCTGTTCGAACCGATCGCGCTGCTGGTGATCGTGCTGGCGGCCGCGGTGGTTCTCGTCGCCTCGTTCGCGGCGTCCCAGGCGGTGCTGCGCGACCGCATGGCCGAGGTCAACGCCGAGCGCGCGGACCGCCACCAGGTGACGGCCCAGGTGCTCGGGGAGGTCCCGGGTGGCAGCTCCGCGATCCGCGCCGTGGAGGTCGCCTGGGGCGACCCGCCCGCCCCGCGGCACGCGGCGGTGATCGAGATGTCCACCGCGACCCCGCTCGCGGACACCGCGCAGATCTGGGTCGACCGCGCGGACCGGCCTACCCCGCCGCCGCGCACGCCGTCCGAGGCCACCCAGGCCGCCGGGACCGCGGGCGCCGCGGTGCTGTTCGGCTCCGGCCTCGTCCTCGCCGGGACGTACGCGGGCGCCCGCCGGTACGTCGGCAGGCGGCGCCTCGCCGCCTGGGAGCAGGAATGGGCCCGGGTAGGTCCCCGCTGGCGCCACCACCTGCGGTGAGGGCATCACCGTGCACGAGCGCGCAGGCTTCGGGCGGCGGAACCGGCCGGGGCGGTTCCGCCGCTAGCGGACGCGCCGCTGAAGGGCGGCATCGGCGCGCGGACCGGCCGCGCACGCTGAAGACCCCGGGGCGGTCGGGCCGCCCCGGGGTCGATGAGTCAGCGCGCGGTCAGCCGCGGACGACCTTGCCCGCCTTGAGGCAGGAGGTGCACACGTTCATGCGCTTGCGCTGGGACAGACCGATCTTGGCGCGCACGGTCTGGATGTTCGGGTTCCACCGGCGACGGGTCTTCCGGTGGGAGTGCGAGACCGAGTTACCGAAGCCCGGACCCTTACTGCAGACGTCGCAGACGGCAGCCACGTCAGACACCCCTTAACTTTGCGTTCGACGTCCTCCCACGCCCGCGGCGGGGAAGCCTGAGTTCGGTTGCGGCGATGGATCCATGCGAGCGCTGCCCGCTGGGAGGACCGGACGGACCGGTCCGCGTACCGCTGGGCTTGCTGCTCGCCGGTCTCCCCGGCGATCTCCTCCCGGCGCGGAGCCGGGATGACCTGCATGCCATGACGGGTGCCCTGGGTCATCGCCACCCGGGACCCGGCAAGACTACCCCACGCCCCGGACGGCTTCGTCGGCCCCTGACATGCGGCGTCGCGGCGCGCCCCCAGCGCGGACGTTCGGCCCGGGGCCGTTGGCCTAGGCTGCCGGTGTGGTGGGGAGTCCTGAGGCGCCGCCGGAGTTCGGTGCGGAGGCGGCGCGGCGATGGGCGCGGGACGCGGTGGCGGCGCTGGCGCGGGACCGCGCCGCGCTCGACCTGATCAACGTGTACCCGGTGGCCGACGGCGACACCGGGACCAACCTGCTGCACACCATGAGCGCCGCGTTGGACGCGGTCGAGGCGCTGCCCGCCCCGGAGCCGCTGGGCGCGGTGCTCGCGGCCCTCGCCGAGGGAGCCCTGGCGGGGGCACGCGGGAACTCCGGGATGCTGCTGTCCCAGGTGCTGCGCGGCCTGGCCGAACAGCTGCGGGGCGCGGCGGAGCTGGACGGGGACGCGCTGGGCGCGGCGCTGCGGCGCGCGGATTCGCTGGCGACCGCCGCTGTCGCGGAACCGGCGGACGGCACGATGCTGTCGGTGCTGCGCGCGGCCTCGCGCGCCGGCGGCGCGGACCTCGGCGACGCGGTGCGGCGCACGACGACGGCGGCGATCCGGGCGCTGGAGCGCACCACCTCGCAGCTGCCCGCCCTGGCCGACGCGGGCGTGGTGGACGCGGGCGGCCGCGGCCTGGTGGTGCTGCTGGACGCGCTGCACGCCGCGGTGCACGACGGCGACCGGCTCGCCCCGGATCCCCCGGCCGCGGGCGTGACCGCGCCCGCCGAGCACACCGGCTACGCCTACGAGGTGATGTACCTGCTCGGGCAGGCGGCGGACGACGGGATCGCCCGGCTGCGCGCGGTGCTGGCGGAGCTCGGCGACTGCGTCTCGGTGGTCGGCGACGGCGCCGGGGCCTGGGCGGTGCACGTGCACTGCGACGACATCGGCGGTGCCATCGAGGCGGGCATCGAGGTGGGCCGCCCCAGCCGGATCCAGGTGCAGCGGTTCGCCGACCAGGTCGCCGGACACCCGGTGGGGCGCGCGATCCTGGCCTGCGTCGCGGGCGACGAGCTGGCGGAGCTGTTCCGGGCGGAGGGCGCGGAGGTGCTGCGGCTCGGCGCGGCGGACCCGTCGGTGGCCGAGCTGGTCGCGGCGATCGAGCGGACCAGGGCCGCGCACGTGGTGCTGCTGCCCAACGCCGAGACGATCACCGAACTCGCCGAGCTGGCCGCGAAGCGCGCGGTGCGCGACCACCGGGACGTCGTGGTGGTGCCGACCGCGTCCCCGGTCCAGGGCCTCGCCGCGCTCGCGGTGCACGACCCCGCCCGGCGCAGCCCGGACGACGCGGTGGTGATGGCGGAGGCCGCGGCCGCGACCCGGCGCGGGGAGCTGCGCCTGGCCGACTCGGAGGCGCTGACCTGGGCGGGTCGCTGCGAACCCGGCGACGTGCTCGGGTTGGTGGACGGCGAGGTGGTGCTGGTGGGGGGCGATTTCCTCGCCGTGGCAACGGATCTGGTGGACCGGATGCTGACCGCGGGCGGTGAGCTGGTGACCGTGCTGGTGGGCGTCGGGGCTCCGGCGTCGGTGCCGGACCGGCTCGTCGAGCACCTGGCGCGGCACCGGCCCGAGGTGGAGTGCGTCCACTACCCGGCGGGGGAGCTGCCCGGCTCCGCGCTGCTGCTGGGGGTGGAGTAGCGGCCCCGGCGCGGGCGGGGCGGCGGCGCCGTGTCCACCGCACCGTCCGACCGGACGTCGTCCCGGTCCGATAACTTCGGTGCGGCGACACGGGCAGGCGACACGGGCAGGGCGGAATGACCACTTCGGATGCGGGTCTCGACCGGGTGCTGGGCGCGAAGACCGCGGAGGCGCTCGAATCCGCGCTCGGTCTGTCCACTGTGGGCGATCTGTTGCGGCACTACCCGCGCCGCTACGCGGAACGGGGCGAGCTGACCGCCATCGCCGGGCTGGAGCTCGACGAGCACGTGACCGTGCTGGCGAAGGTGGAGCGGGTGTCGAAGCGGAGCATGCGCTCCCGGCGCGGCACCATCGTGGAAGCCCGGATCACCGACGGCCATCGCTCGTTGACCTGCACCTTCTTCAACCAGGCCTGGCGGGAGCGGGAGCTGGTCCCGGGCCGTCAGGGCATGTTCGCGGGGAAGGTGACGGCCTACCGCGGCTCCTTCCAGCTCGCCCATCCCGAGTACCAGCTCTTCGACGGCGAGGACGCGGGCCAGGCCGGTTCGGCGGCGGAGGAGTTCGCCGGCGCGCTCATCCCCGTCTACCCGTCGGCCCAGGGGCTGCCGTCCTGGTCGCTGGCCCGCTGCGTCCGCCAGGTGCTCGACACCTGGGACGGCGACGAGGACCCGCTGCCCGCCGAGCTGCGCACCGAGCACGGGCTGCTCGGGCTGGAGGCGGCGCTGCGCACGATCCACCACCCCCGGGACCACGAGGAGGTCGCCGCCGCGCAGAACCGGCTGAAGTGGGACGAGGCGCTCTCGGTGCAGCTGGTGCTCGCCCGGCTGCGGGAGTCCGCACACGAGCGCCCCGCGCCGTCCTGCCCGCGCCGCGAGGACGGGGTGCTCGCGGAGTTCGACCGCCGGCTCCCGTTCCAGCTCACCGGCGGCCAGTCCGAGATCGGGACGGAGATCGCGCACGACCTGGCGGGCGAGCAGCCGATGAACCGGTTGGTGCAGGGCGAGGTGGGCTCCGGCAAGACCGTGGTGGCGCTGCGCGGGATGCTCCAGGTCGTCGACTCCGGGAGGCAGGCCGCGATGCTCGCGCCCACCGAGGTGCTCGCCGCCCAGCACGCCCGGTCGCTGTCCGAGCTGCTCGGCGACCTCGGTGCGGCGGGAGAGCTCGGCGCCGCCGAGCGGTCCACCCGGGTCACCCTGCTCACCGGTTCGCTGCCCGCCGCCGCGCGCAAGAAGGCGTTGCTGGAGGCGGCCTCCGGGGAGGCCGGCATCGTCGTGGGCACCCACGCGCTGATCCAGGACCGGGTCTCCTTCGCCGATCTCGGCCTCGTCGTCGTCGACGAGCAGCACCGCTTCGGCGTGGAGCAGCGGGACGCGCTGCGCGCCCGCGGCGGCACCGGCACCGCGCCGCACGTGCTGGTGATGACGGCGACGCCGATCCCCCGGACGGTGGCGATGACCGTCTACGGAGACCTGGAGACCTCCGCGCTGCGCGAGCTGCCCAGCGGCCGCTCTCCGATCGCCACCAGCGTGGTGCCGGTGGCGGAGAAGCCCGGCTGGCTGGACCGCGCCTGGGAGCGCGTGCGGGAGGAGGTCGCCGCCGGGCACCAAGCCTACGTGGTGTGCCCGCGCATCGGCGACGACGAGCAGCACCCGCCGAAGAAGGGCGCCAAGCGGCCGCGCACCGACGACGGCGTGGACGAGCCGGAGGACGCGGGCGCCGGCACCGACGAGCGCCGCCCGCCGCTTGCGGTGCTGGAGGTGGCCGAGCGGCTGGCGGCCGGCCCGCTCGCGGGGCTGCGGCTGGGCGTGCTCCACGGCAGGCTCGCCGCCGACGACAAGGACGCGGTGATGCGCGCCTTCGCGAACGGCGAGCTGGACGTGCTGGTGGCCACCACCGTCGTCGAGGTCGGTGTGAACGTGCCCAACGCGACCGCCATGGTGATCATGGATGCGGACCGGTTCGGGGTGAGCCAGCTGCACCAGCTGCGCGGCCGGGTCGGCCGCGGCTCCGCGCCGGGACTGTGCCTGCTGGTGAGCGAGGCCGTGGCGGGCACCTCCACCCGGGACCGGCTGGACGCGGTGGCGTCCACGACGGACGGCTTCGAACTGGCCCGCCTGGACCTGGAGCTGCGCCGGGAGGGCGACGTGCTGGGCGCGGCGCAGTCCGGTCGCCGCTCCGGGCTGAAGATGCTCTCGTTGCTGCGGGACGAGGACGTGATCGCCGAAGCGCGGGAGGCGGCGCAGCGCTACGTCGCCGAGGATCCCGGGCTGGGAGGACATCCCGGATTGGCGCGAATGGTCGCCGAAGTGGTCGACGCGGACCGCGCGGAGTACCTGGAGAAGAGCTGACGAACTCCGGCCAGATATTGCGCTTTCGGGAACATGCGCGGAATTTCTCCGCGCCAGGGCTTGTGCCGCCCGGCGGAAATCGCAGGTCACCCTGGTCTGATGAGGTGGGTCACAGGTTCGCTCTCTCGTAGTGCGGAATTTTCGCGGTACGGTTCACGGGCCGCCCGACACCCGTCCAGGAGGTAGCCCGGATGTTCCGCAAGATCCTCGTCGCCAACCGCGGCGAAATCGCGATCCGCGCCTTCCGCGCGGGCTACGAGCTCGGCGCGGGCACCGTCGCTGTGTTCCCGCACGAAGATCGCAACTCGCTGCACCGCCTCAAGGCCGACGAGTCGTACGAGATCGGCGAACCCGGCCACCCCGTCCGCGCCTACCTCTCCGTGGAGGAGATCGTCGAGGCCGCGCGGAAGTCGGGGGCCGACGCCGTCTACCCCGGTTACGGCTTCCTGTCCGAGAACCCGGACCTCGCGAAGGCCTGCGGGGAGGCCGGGATCACCTTCGTCGGCCCCGGCCGCGAGATCCTGGAGATGACGGGCAACAAGGCCACCGCCGTGGCCGCCGCCCGCGACGCCGGCGTACCCGTGCTCGACTCCTCCGCGCCCTCGGCCGACATCGACGAGCTGCTCTCCGTCGCGGAGTCCATCCAGTTCCCCGTGTTCGTCAAGGCGGTCGCGGGCGGCGGTGGGCGCGGTATGCGCCGGGTGGCCGAGTTCGGCGCCCTGCGCGAAGCGCTCGAGGCGGCGATGCGCGAGGCCGAGTCCGCGTTCGGCGACCCGACGGTCTTCCTGGAGCAGGCCGTGGTCAACCCGCGGCACATCGAGGTGCAGATCCTCGCCGACGGCACGGGCGACGTGATCCACCTGTTCGAGCGGGACTGCTCGGTGCAGCGGCGGCACCAGAAGGTCATCGAGATCGCGCCCGCCCCGAACCTCGACCCCGAGCTGCGCGAGCGGATCTGCGCGGACGCCGTCGCCTTCGCCCGCAAGATCGGCTACGTGAACGCGGGAACCGTCGAGTTCCTCGTCGACGAGCAGGGCAGGCACGTGTTCATCGAGATGAACCCGCGCATCCAGGTCGAGCACACCGTCACCGAGGAGGTCACCGACGCCGACCTCGTGCAGTCCCAGATCCGCATCGCCGCCGGGGAGACCCTGGCGGACCTGGGCATGACCCAGGACTCGGTGCGGCTGCGCGGCGCGGCGCTGCAGTGCCGCATCACCACCGAGGACCCCACCAACGGATTCCGGCCCGACACCGGCATGATCAGCGCCTACCGCTCGCCGGGCGGCGCGGGAATCCGGCTCGACGGCGGGACCGCGTTCGCGGGCACCAGCATCAGCGCGCACTTCGACTCGATGCTGGTGAAGCTGTCCTGCCGGGGTCGCGACTTCCCGACCGCGGTGGCGCGCGCGCGGCGCGCCGTCGCCGAGTTCCGCATCCGCGGCGTGTCCACGAACATCCCGTTCTTGCAGGCGGTGCTGGAGGACGAGGACTTCGCCGCGGGGCGCGTCACCACCTCGTTCATCGAGGAGCGACCGCACCTGCTGACCGCGCGGCACTCCGCCGACCGCGGGACGCGGCTGCTCAACTACCTCGCCGACGTGACGGTGAACAAGCCGAACGGACCGCGGCCCACGGTGCCCGACCCGGTGTTCAAGCTGCCGGACATCGACCTCGGCACGACCCCGCCGGAGGGATCCAAGCAGCGGCTCACCGAGCTCGGGCCGGAGGGCTTCGCCCGGTGGATGCGGGAGTCCGACGCCCTCGGCGTCACCGACACCACCTTCCGCGACGCCCACCAGTCGCTGCTGGCGACCCGGGTGCGCAGCAAGGACCTGCTCGCCGTGGCTCCCCACGTGGCGCGGATGACCCCGGAGCTGCTGTCCCTGGAGTGCTGGGGCGGCGCGACCTACGACGTGGCGCTGCGGTTCCTCGCCGAGGACCCCTGGGAGCGGCTGGCCAAGCTGCGCGAGGCGGTGCCGAACATCTGCCTGCAGATGCTGCTGCGCGGGCGCAACACCGTCGGCTACACGCCCTACCCGACCGAGGTGACCGAGCACTTCGTGCAGGAGGCCGCCGACACCGGCATCGACATCTTCCGCATCTTCGACGCGCTCAACGACGTCGAGCAGATGCGCCCGGCGATCAGCGCGGTGCGCGAGACCGGGAAGTCCGTGGCCGAGGTCGCGCTGTGCTACACCGGCGATCTGCTGGACCCGGCGGAGCGGATCTACACGCTGGACTACTACCTGCGGCTGGCCGAGCAGATCGTCGACGCGGGCGCGCACGTGCTGGCCATCAAGGACATGGCCGGGCTGCTGCGCGCCCCGGCCGCCGCGGAGCTGGTCACCGCGCTGCGCCGCGAGTTCGACCTGCCGGTGCACCTGCACACCCACGACACCCCCGGCGGGCAGCTCGCGACCTACCTCGCGGCGCTCCAGTCCGGTGTGGACGCCGTGGACGGGGCCGTGGCCTCGCTGGCGGGGACCACGTCGCAGCCCGCGCTGTCGTCGGTCGTGGCCGCGACCGACCACACCGACCGGGCCACCGGGCTGGACCTGCGCGCGGTCTGCGACCTGGAGCCCTACTGGGAGTCGGTGCGCAAGGTCTACCAGCCCTTCGAGGCGGGGCTGGCCGCACCGACCGGCCGGGTGTACCGGCACGAGATCCCCGGCGGGCAGCTGTCGAACCTGCGCACCCAGGCCGTCGCGCTGGGACTCGGCGACAAGTTCGAGGAGATCGAGGCCATGTACGAGGCGGCCGACCGCATCCTCGGCCGCCTGGTGAAGGTCACGCCCTCGTCGAAGGTCGTCGGCGACCTCGCGCTGCACCTGGTGGGCGCCGGGGTGGACCCGGCCGATTTCGAGGCCGATCCGCGCCGCTTCGACATCCCGGACTCGGTGATCGGCTTCCTGCAGGGCGAGCTCGGCGAGCCGCCCGCGGGCTGGCCGGAGCCGTTCCGCACCCGGGCGCTGGAGGGGCGCACCGCGGGCCGAGCGCTCGCGGAGCTCACCGCCGAGGACCGCCAGGGGCTGCTGGACGATCGCCGGGGCACGCTGAACCGGCTGCTGTTCGCCAAGCCCACCGAGGAGTTCACCGAGCACCGCGAGGCCTACGGCGACACCTCCCTGCTGCGCAGCAAGGACTTCTTCTACGGCCTGCGGCCGGGGGAGGAGTACTCGGTGGACCTGGACCCGGGGGTGCGGCTGCTCATCGGGTTGGAGGCGATCAGCGAGGCCGACGATCGCGGGATGCGCACGGTGATGGCGATCCTCAACGGTCAGCTGCGCCCGATCCAGGTCCGGGACCGCTCGGTGGCCACCGACCTGCCGGTGGCGGAGAAGGCCGACCGCTCCAACCCGGGTCACGTGCCCGCTCCGTTCGCCGGGGTCGTCACGCTCGCCGCCGCCGAGGGCGACCAGGTCACCGCCGGGCAGAGCATCGCGACCATCGAGGCCATGAAGATGGAGGCCGCGATCACGGCCCCGCGGGCCGGCCAGATCAAGCGCCTCGCCATCGGCGAGGTGCAGCAGGTGGAGGGCGGCGACCTCATCGCTGAGATCGCCTGATCACTCGTTCGGCGGAGGGCGCGGTCGCGTGGCGGCCGCGCCCTCCGCGTTCTCGCTGAGCTCGGAGTCGTGCAAGATCTTGCAGGTACCGTTGCATCGATGCGGGACTCCTCCGAACGGTGGGCCGCCGCACACCTGACGGAGGAACCCGTGCCGGAGCTGCCCCGAGGCGCTGACATCAGCAGGTCGAGCGCGTCCCGCGTCTACGACTACGGCCTCGGCGGGTCGCACAACTTCGAGGTCGACCGCCGGGTGCTCGACGAGATCAAGAAGATCTTCCCGGCGACCCCGCAGCCGGCCAGGGACAACCGCGCCTTCCTCGGTCGCGCGGTGCGCCACTGCCAGCGGCGGGGGATCCGGCAGTTCCTCGACCTGGGCTCCGGGATCCCCACCGTCGGCAACGTGCACGAGATCGCGCAGCGGGGCGATCCGCTGGCCCGGGTGGTGTACGTCGACATCGATCCGGTGGCGGTCGCCTGCGGCCGGGCGCTGCTGCGGGGCCGGGAGCGCACCCGGGTCCTGCAGGCCGACATGCGCCGGCCCCGGTCGGTCCTGGACCACCCGGAGACCCGGGAACTGCTGGACTTCGCCGAGCCGGTGGCCGTGCTCATGGTCGCGATGACGCACTACCTCGCCGACGAGGACGACCCGGCGGGCGTGCTCGCCGCCTACCACCGGGTGATGTCGCCCGGTTCGTTCCTGGTGTTCTCGCACATGACCGCCGACGACCACCCCGAGGTCCACCGCACGGTCGAGGCGTTCAACGCGGGCAGCTCGGACCGCCTGGTGCTGCGCTCCCGGGAGGAGATCGCCGCGCTGCTGGCCGGCTTCGAGTTCGTCGAGCCCGGACTCGTGCATCCCGCGGCCTGGCGCCCGGACGGTCCGCTCGCCGCCGGGCACGATCCCTCGCTGGCGGCCTGCTACGCGGGAGTGGCCGCCCCGATCCCGGGCTGATGAGGCCCCGCCCGACGGGCGCGCGCACGCCGAGCGCACCGCTGGTGGCGCGCGGCGCGATTCTCACCCGGAGGGCGCAACGCCGACCCCGGGTCCGGTCATCGAGATCGGGAAGTTCCCGCAGCGCAACGGGAATCTGATCTCCTCGTGCGGAACTCCCCGGCACGGCTGGGATTCGTGGGGCCGTTGTGGTGAAAACGTTGGCAACACGGGTGATTCGCGTACCCGCGCCGTATTCGAACGCCCGTGCCTGTGGCACTGTGGAGTGACAAGCGCAGGCAGGAAGGACGTGAAGCCCATGCGCAACGTGAACCACCGCCTCGGAAAAGTGATCGCTGTGGCCGCGCTCGTCGCGGGAGGAGCCCTCACCGGTACGGCGGCGTACGCGGACGCCGGGGACGTGACCCCGTGCCAGGCGACCGCCAAGGCGTGCGTGGACCTGTCGTCCAAGCAGGCGTGGCTGCAGGAGAACGGCACCGGCTTCTACGGCCCGGTCCCGCTCACCTCCGGCAAGCAGGGGGCCGAGACCCCGGTCGGCACCTTCACGGTGCAGTGGAAGGACGCCGACCACGTCAGCACCGAGTTCAACAACGCGCCGATGCCGAACTCGGTCTTCTTCACCAAGACCGGCGTGGCCTTCCACGAGGGCAGCCTCGAACGGGAGTCCAACGGCTGCGTCCACCTCTCCACCACGGCGTCGAAGAAGTTCTTCGACACGCTGAACCCGGGGGACGAGGTCCAGGTCGTGCAGTGACCCCTCGGGGTCCTGGCGGAGGGGGGGGGGGGGGGGGGGAACAACCCCCCCCCCCCCCCCGCAC